>JAFGDY010000145.1 GCA_016931895.1 Anaerolineae bacterium | reverse complement strand
GCGTAGAACTGCCCACCTGACCGCCCTGAATGCACGGTCATTATCTCTGGGATACCACTTCCTGGCTAACTTATTATACGAGGAGGACCAATGGATACCCCCACGCAAAACAACCAGACAGTCAAACCCCTGATTATGGTTGTTGACGACAACCCTGAATTTCTTGACGGCATTCAATTGATTTTACAAATGGAAGGCTTTGAGGTTTGGACGGTCACCAGCGGCCAGCAGGCCCTGGACGAGCTATTTGCCGTTTTTCAGGCCAAAATCAAAAACCTAAACCCGGACCGCCATCTACCAGATTTGATTCTGGCCGATATTATGATGCCAGAGATGGACGGTTATGCCTTTTATGGTCACGTCCGCAACAATCCCTATCTGAACCATATTCCCTTTATCTTCCTGACGGCCAAGGATAGCCTGGAAGATATTCGCTATGGCAAAGAGCTGGGCAGCGATGATTATCTGCCCAAAACGAGTGAAACTGAAGATTTACTGGCTGCCATTCGGGGCAAGTTAAAACGCATAGAACAACGCCGGGCCATTGCCGCTCAATTCACCTGGAATCCTGATAAACCCTTACAGGGTCGCAGCCTTATCCTCATTGTGGCCATTGTCTCGCTGATGAGCGTTGCTTTTTGTGTAGGCTATTTTTTTGCTAACTGGGGGGGATGATAATATTGGGGCAGGTTGTCTTACCCAACATTCCCACGTATAATTAAATCACATCACGCGTTTTACTTTTCCACTGCAACCACATCATCGTGGCAAGGTTCATCCTGATTTAATCTATCGCTAATAAAATATTTTAGATTGCCTGGAACAAGGCTAGGTATAAGGAGATGCTATGAGTCAAACTCATCAAGAGAGTAGCCGGTCGGTCAAGCCGTTGCTATGGACGGTGGCGATCTATTTTGTGGTCATTGCCCTGGCCCTGGTAGCAGGTTATTACCTGGCCCTGGCCCTCATTCCCACCCCTAAAATTGCTGCGCTTAATTTGGACACCCAGGTGACCAACCTGTTATCGGAGCTGATGTCTCGGCAGGTTGACTACGCCCTCAAGGCCGACGACATCAAAGGCGTGGTGCTGGTCGTCAACAGCCCCGGCGGCGGCGCTTCGGCCGGACACGACATTTATTTTCAAATCCGCAAACTCAGAGAAGAAAAACCGGTTGTGGCCAGCGTAGATATTGGCGCTTTTAGCGCAGCCTTCCAGATTGCGGTAGCCGCCAACGAGATTTACGCCAAGCCGGCTTCTTTTGTGGGCAACGTGGGCGTCATCATGGGGCAACCCCAACCAGAAGTATTGAGCGAGCAATTTATTACCACCGGCCCCTATAAAACAACCGGCGGCAGCGCCACCGGCGTTTTGCAAAAGCAAAATTTGATTTTTGACGATTTTAGAGACAGCGTCATCGCCGAGCGCTCTGTGGCCCCCAACCCCCTCAAAATGGCGCCCGATGAATTATCTACGGGTGAAATTTGGGTGGGCATCGAGGCTATGGAGTATGGCCTGATTGACGCCCTCGGCTCCAAACTGGACGCCGCCGATGCCGCCGCTCGCCTGGCCGGTCTAAAAAATTACAAACTGGTTGACCTGCGCGAGGAATACCTGGCCTCCCTGGACGACCCCGCCCTGACCGCGGCAATGGAACTGTTTGAAGACTTGGACAACCAGCCCGAATTTGACCTGACCGGCCAGCAACTCGAATATCCAAGCTTTTACCAAATCTACATTCCCCTGGAGTAACCCATGATGCGTAAATCAATCTGGATTCCGTTGGTAGTTATTTTTGTAGTGGCCATTCTGGCTTTTGTAGCGGGACGCTTCTTCTACTACGGCGCTAAGGCCAACGCCTATACCCCGCCAGAACGCACGCGCGCAACGGTTGAACTCGAGGCTTCGGCCAAATCGGCCCGCTTAGAAGCGGTGGACAAACCCACCGTCACTCGCGGGGTGGTGGTTGTTGATTACGCCCACAGTAACGCCCTGTTCATTGAAGAGTTGAATGTGCTTCTCTCTAAACTGGTGGCCCGGGGGTTTGATTACGAGCTTGTGCTGGGCGCAAACAACAATGACGAGGAAGAGGAGAATGGCAAAAAGAACAATAATGATGCCGAAGCGCTGGCCGATAAATTAGCCTACGCCTCCAGCCTCATTCTGCCCCTGCCGCGTGACGAATACTCGCCCGCGGAAATTGTCGCCATCGAACGCTTTGTTGAAAAAGGCGGGCGGGTATTAATTATTGGCGACCCGACCCGGACCGTGGTGGTAGAAGCCCTCAATAGCATTGCCGGCGCATTTGGCATTATTTATGCCAACGACTATCTCTACAGCCTGGAAAACAACGATAACAACTACCGCAACGTCGTCTACACCCATTTCAAAAAAAGTCCCCTTACTGCCGGGCTGACTGACGGCGAGAGCAAAATCATCTTTTACTCCGGCAACTCGGTTTACGCGCCCGGCTATGAAATCATCCTGGGCGACGAAACCACTCATTCCTCGACCAGTGAGGGCGGGCGGAATCTGGCGGCTGCCGCGCTGACCACCAACGACCAAGTGCTGGCCCTGGGCGACCTGACCTTTTTTGTCGAACCCTATAGCGCGGCTGAAAACAACGGCCTGCTGATCAACAACATCGCTGCTTTTCTGAGCGGCGGGGAACGAGACTATGAGCTAAGCGACTTCCCCTTCTTTTTCAACCCTACTGTTGATATTGTTTTTGACAATACGCTGGTTTTCAACAGTCAATTTGACGACTCGGTCAAATTGAAAGAGGCTCTGGAAAAGGTTGACCGCACGGTTAGCTTTGCCGATAACATCGGCCAGGAAAATGACATGATTTTTATCGGCCGCTTTGACGAAACCGCCGTGATCTCGGATTATCTAAAAGCAGGCCATATCACCATCCTGGCCCCTGATGAAAAAACTGAGGCTGAAGAAGCATTGGCCAACGCCGAAAAAGAAGCGGATCAAAATAAAGTCGCCCAGGTCAACGACGAATCTCCCGACGTTGAAGAACGCTTTATTGACGGCCGGATCCAGGTTGAGGGCATGGGCGAATTGGAACGGGGCGGCTCAACCCTCTTTTATCTCCACCAGGAGCCGGAGCGCAATGTTTTGATCATCCTCTCCGACAACCTAGACACCAATGCCGATGCTTTTGAACTGCTGCTTGACCATGAATTTACCGACTGCCAGGCCAGCCCCACCATTGCCGTTTGCCAAACTCAAGAACCCGGCGGGGAATTGCCCCCCAGCCTGCGCAGCTACAGAATTGACACCATTCTGATTGTGGCCGACGACAGTGGCCGCGCCCGCGAGGATGCCCAAACCGGCGCGCTGGATTATTACAACGTGCTCAGCAGCACTTACAAGGTAGACACCTGGACCACCTCGTCGGATGGCTACCCCGGCATTGGCCAACTATTGGAATACGACGCCATCATCTGGACCACCGGCGACTATTGGGACGACAGCATTGGCGAGGAAGGCGCAGCCCTGCTGGCCGAATACGTGGAAGTGGGCGGTAACTTGATTATGTCGGGGGCGTCTATCGCCTTTGACTGGGAACACAGCGATTTTATGAGCGCCGTAGCCCATGCCAAATACCAGGGCGTGGCCGAACAATTTGACCTGCAAGTGGCCCTGGCCGACCATCCCATTGCCAAAGATTTTAATGAGGGCGAAACCATCACCTTTGTTGACACCCCCTCCGGTGAGCCGCTGGAGATAGACATCGTCAGTCACACCCCTGAGGCGCGGGTCATCTTTGCCCGCGGCCCCCAAAGCGACGAGGCCGGCGCTGCTTCGGTTATTGCTTATGAAGACAATCGGGCCAAGATTGCCTACCTGGCCTTCCCCTTCTACCTGCTGCCGGCAGAGCGGCAAGATTTACTCCTAAATAACACGCTCAAATGGTTCACCAAAAAAGCCCTCCCGGTACCTGATGACAAAGACTACAAACCATTTGATTCAGAGGAAGAGCAACAACCGCCAGAAGAGGAAGAGGAAACAGGTGAAGAAGAGAATGGACAAGAAAATGGTGGAGAGAATGGTGAAGGGGACGGCAACGGCAACAACAACCAAGATGAAAATAGTTAGATATAATCAAAAAGGAGAAGAACCATGCCCCATAATTATGCCAAAACACTACTGTTGGTCTTATTGCCTGTAGCCGCAGCCCTGGTTGCGGCCCAATGCGGGGCCGTGTCCACCGCGGAACCGGCCCCGGCGGTTCAGGAAGAAGCGCCCGCCCAGGAACCGGCCGCCACTGAAGAACCAGCCGCTACCGAAGAAGCAACCCAACCGGAAGCTCCTGAAGAAGTTGTCGAAATGGCCACGGAGGAAGCGGCCGACGACCAGGAAGTGGTCAAGGAAGTGGTTGAAGAGTCGCAAGCCGCCAAGGCCACAGAATTGGAAAAAGGCATGACCGTGGTTAGTGATGAGGACGTGACCACCTTGCGCGACAAATACGGCGGCGAATACCGCGACGTCTCCACCTCCGACGCGGTCAGTTTCCATCCCTATCAAACCACCGACACCACCTCCAGCGGCTACCAGGCCATGGTCTATACCGGCGGCTTGCTCCGGTTAGACGAAAAAACCCTGGAATACATTCCCAGTATGGCCGAAAGTTACTCCATTTCCGAAGACGGCCTGACCTTTACCTTTAACCTGCGGCAAAACATGAAATGGAGCGACGGCGAACCGATTACGGCCAATGACTACAAATGGACCTTTGATCAGGTGACCGATCCCGCCAACGAGTTTCCCTATCTCTCCCAACTTGAATTCATCACCTCCTACGAAGCCTTGGATGACTATACCCTGGAAATAAAAATTGACGAAATTTATGCCCCCGCCCTGGGACAAATGTCGGGCCTGATCACGCCCCTGCCCAAACACATTTGGGAAAACCTGGACTGGAGCGATCCGGAAAAAAATCCCGAAATCAATAACCCCAGCGTGGTCTCCGGCCCTTACAAACTGGTTGAATGGAAACGGGACCAATACATTATCTTTGAGGCCAACGAGAATTATTGGTACAAGGGCCGGCCCAACATTGAGCGCCAGGTGCAGGAAATTGTGCCCGACCAGGACATAGCCTACCAGAAGATGAAAAATGGGGAAACCGACACCGGCCCGATCACGCCGGAAAATCTGGAGGAAGCCCGCCAGCTTGAAAACATCACCGTGTACGAGTGGTGGCCGGCCGCCGCCCGGTGGGTTTACCTGGGCCTGAATATGCGCGAGGGCTTTCCCACCCACGATCTTAACGTGCGGCACGCCCTCAATTACGCCATTGACAAACAACTCCTGACCGATGAAGTTATGTTGGGCCAGGCCAAAAGACTCTGCTCGGTTTACCCTGAAACCTCCTGGGCCTACAATCCTGATGTTGAATGTTATGAATATGATCAAGATAAAGCCATTGCCCTCTTTGCCGAAGCCGGTTACACCTTGCAAGATGGGGTGATGGTAGACGAAAATGGCGAGCCGCTAAAACTCAAAATGATTTACGGCCCCAACACCAGCCAAACGCTCGAGTTAATTTCTGTGGCCGTGCAGGATTATTTGTCTGATATTGGCGTGGAAGTGGAAATTCAGCCAATGGAATGGGCCAGCTTCTTGGAAGCCACCGACTCCGCCGAACCCGACTGGGATATGTATATTGGGGCCTGGCGGGCCACTATTGAGCCGCACATCATGTACACCATCTGGGCCGAAGAGAGCATTCCCCAACTCAATGCTGTGGCCTATATCAACAAGGATGTAGAGGCTCTGTTTGAAGAGGCCGGCAAAACTTACGATACCGAGTTCCGCAAAGAGAAATACCAGGAAATCCAGCGCATCATCGCCGACGAATCCCCCTATGTTTTCCTTTTCTACAACAAGGTCTGGAGCGGTCAGAATAACCGCATCAAGGGTATTGATAATTCTTCTCCTTTGGGCATTGCCTGGAACTCCGAAGATTGGTACATTGAAGAAGAGAAAATAGATTAAAATTAAGGAACAAAGTAGCAGGGTAGCAAGGTAACAAATTGGCTATGTTGCGGCTATAGTTGTTCAGATAAAGTTTTTGCGTAGAGACAGGACAATGTCCTGTCTCTACCCGGCAAAAATTCAAAGTCTTTTTTATCTATACCCTTGCTACTCTGCTACTCGATTTTGGGTAACATTCAAAACCTATGACTCGTTACATCGTCCGGCGCAGCATCCAATCTTTCTTTTTAATGCTGTTAGCCACTCTGATTGGCTTTACTATCTATCAAATGGCTCCCGGCGGTCCCATCCAATTTTTGGATGACGACCCCAGGGTCACCAGCGCCGATTACAATCGCCTGGCCCGACTCTATGGCCTGGATCGCTCCATCCCGATGCAATATATCGCCTGGCTGACGGGTGAAGATTGGTTGCCCCGCAGCCCAACCTGGCGCAGCGGCCGCTGCCTCAACGATGCCGACCGGTGTAGCCGGGGCATTATTCGCCTGGATTTTGGCCGGTCCTTCTCCTACAAAGGGCGGTCAACCATCGAGGTGATTGCCGAACGGATTCCGGCCAGTTTCGCCCTGGGACTGGCCAGCCTGATTGTGGGCGTGGTGGGAGGCGTGCCGTTGGGCATTTACGCCGCGCTGAGACGCGGCAAACTGCCCGACCATGTTATCCGCGTTTTCACGGTGCTGCTCAACGCTGTGCCCCATTGGTGGTTGGGCCTGCTGTTGCTTATTTTCCTGGGCGGTTATCTCCGCCTGGTGCCCCTGGGGGGGATGCAGACCATCGGCGATGGTTCGCTGTTGGATCGCCTGCATCACCTGATTTTACCGGCCACAGTAGCGGCCATTGGCGGCTGGATTGGCTATTCGCGGATCCTGCGCTTTGAAATGTTGGAAGTATTGAACCAGGATTACGTGCGCACCGCCCGGGCCAAAGGGCTATCCGAACGGTTGGTGCTCTGGCGCCACGTGCTGCGCAACGCCTTGATGCCCTTTGTCACCGGTCTCAGCGGCATTTTCCTGCTCATTTTGTCCGGCTCGGTATTATTTGAAATGGTCTTTTCCTGGCCGGGGATGGGCCGCCTCTTTATTGCCGCGGTCAACGCCCGCGATTACCCGGTGATGATGGCCTTGTTTGTCATCGGTTCCTTCCTGGGTATTTTGGGCATTCTAATGGTTGACATTCTGTACAGTTTTGTTGACCCGCGCGTTAAATACGACATTACCAAATAACAAAAATGGCCAATTCCTTACCCTTACCCCGACCACAGACAACAGAATCAACCGCAGGCATAAAAGTGCAAACTTACTGGGGCGCGGTGGGGGCCAAACTCCTGCACGACAAAATAACTATGGCGGCGCTCTTCTTGGGTCTTTTTATGGTGGCTATCACCCTGGCCGCGCCCTGGATTGGCCACCACCTCCTGGGCTTTGACCCTACCGATACCAATTTACGCAACCGCAAAGCTCCACCCACCTGGTTTGCAGAGGGCTGGGCCAAATTTCAAGATTTCAGCCGCACCTGCCAGGGTAGCAGCGGCTGCGCCTGGCCCATGTTACCGGCCATCGTCCCCGCAATGGTGTCCGACGCCGTCTCCGGCTTTGGCGACTGCCTGGAGGCCGGCCCGGGCGAATGTCATTGGCTGGGCACCGATATGGCCGGCCGGGACGTCTTGACCCGCGCCGTCTACGGCGGGCGGATTTCATTGCGCATTGGCGCTTACGTGGCCTCCATCTCCATTATTTTGGGCGTCACCGTGGGCCTCATCAGTGGCTATTACGCCGCCACCTTTGTTGACGATATTGTCAATGCCGTGATTATGACCCTGGGCAGTATCCCCCTACTGTTCCTGCTGATCATTTTGGCCGGCACCTTCCCCATTTTTCGCAGCCCCGAAGGATTGGCGTTTTTGCTGGGTATTTTCGGCTGGATGGGCGTATCGCGCCTGATTCGGGGCCAAATCTTCTCTATCCGCGAGCGAGAATACATTGCCGCCAGCCGGGCCATTGGCTCGTCAATCTGGCGGATCATGTTCCGCCATATGCTGCCCAACGTGACCTCCATCATCATCGTCATCGCCATCTTTGACATTGCCGGAGCCATCATTGCTGAAGCGGGCCTCAGTTACCTGGGCGTCGGCATTGGGCCGCCTAACCCCAGTTGGGGCAATATGATGCAGGGGTCGCTGGGCAACTTCACCGACGCCCCCTGGCTGGTGCTGACCCCCGGCCTGTTCATCTTCTTGACTACGCTCTCCATCTATCTTATTGGCGATGGTTTGCGTGACGCGCTGGATCCATGGGTCAAAAATGAATAAAAGCCCTCAAACGAGGGCTTTTTTCTTGCATCGCCAAAAATAAACAAATTTTTCCTAACCTTTCTATTCTTTACTCCCGAATCGACTCAAAAACCCAAGCAATGTAAAATTGCCCAAAATTTCCACAGAAACACTTGACAAACAGGAGAAGAAAATGACCGAGAACTCTTTTCAAGCCCAGGCCTATACCTTTGACGACGTGCTGTTGCTGCCCGGCTATTCCGAAGTGCTGCCGGGAGAAGTCAACCTGCAAACCCGCCTGGTGCGGGACATCCGGCTCAACATTCCCCTGGTGTCGGCGGCCATGGACACGGTTAGCGAGGCCCGGCTGGCCATTGCCCTGGCCCGCGAGGGAGGGCTGGGCATCATTCACCGCAACATGCCCATTGCCGACCAGTCCGCCCACGTGGACCGGGTGAAACGCTCCGAGGCCGGCATGATCACCAACCCCATCACCCTGCATCCCCACAATACCCTGGCCGAAGCCGAAGCGTTGATGGCCCGTTACCATATCTCCGGCATCCCCATCACCTCGCCCGAAAAAGAAGGCTTGTTGGTGGGTATTTTGACCAACCGGGACATTCGTTTTACCGAAAATTGGGACGACCCCATTGAAAAATATATGACCAGCCAAAGCCTGGTTACGGCGTCCATCGGCACCACCCTGGAAGAAGCCAAACGCATTTTGCAACAGCACAAAATTGAAAAGCTGCCCCTGGTTGATAAAAACGGTTATCTCAAAGGGCTGATCACGGTAAAGGACATCAGCAAAAAACGCGACTATCCCCTGGCCGCCGTTGACGAGCAGGGCCGGTTGCGGGTGGGGGCCGGGCTTGGTGTAGGCCACGATTACCAGGAGCGCCTGGCAGCCTTGGTTGAGGCCCAGGTAGATGTGATTGCCGTAGACACGGCCCACGGCCACTCCAAAAAAGTGCTGGCCGCCATTGACTGGATCCGCTCCAGCTACCCTCACCTGCCGGTGATTGGCGGCAACGTGGCCACCGCCGCAGGCACTCGCGCCCTGATTGAGGCCGGGGCTGAAGCCGTCAAAGTTGGGGTGGGAGCCGGGTCAATCTGCACCACTCGCGTGGTGGCCGGGGTAGGCATGCCGCAACTGACGGCGATTATGGAGTGCGCCAAAACGGCGCGAGAATACAATATTCCCATCATCGCCGACGGCGGCATCAAATACTCCGGCGACGCGGTGAAAGCCCTGGCCGGAGGCGCAGCCGCGGTGATGCTGGGCAGCATGTTGGCCGGGGTGGAGGAGTCGCCCGGCGAGATCATTGTCTCCGAAGGCCGGCCCTATAAAGACTATCGGGGGATGGGCAGTTTGGGCGCCATGAGTCAATTCAGCAAAGACCGCTACGGCAGCGGCCAAACGTCGGATAGCGGCAAAACCGTGCCCGAAGGCGTGGAAGGGCGCGTGCCCTACAAAGGCAAACTGGCTGACTTTGTGTTTCAATTTGTCGGCGGGATTCGCTCCGGCATGGGTTACGTGGGCGCGGCCTCTCTGGACAAATTGCAGGCCAAGGCCAAGTTTGTGCCTATCAGCAATGCCGGCCTGTTGGAAAGTCATCCGCACAGTGTGGTGCTGACCAAAGAAGCGCCAAATTATAGCCCTCGCAAATAAAAACCCCCAAACCATAATTGACATTCCGCTTGCTTTTGCATAGAATGAGGGCGTTAGATTTCAGCAGCTTAACCAAAAAACTTGAACTTATGCCTAAGAAGTTCTCAATGCCTTCCCAAACCAATAGAGGCATTAGCACTGTTGCCACACTCAAAACTGAGAGACTGATACCGGCATATCTGCTGCCGGGTGAAACTCCCGCTACCACGCGATGGCGGGAGTTTGCTTTTGGATTGAGGAAAAATATTGCCGCATCATTGAAGGAAAGAAAAAATGGGTACTATTTCGCCGGGAGACACATCCCTTCCTGCCCCCCTCCCTAAACCAATGGAGGAACAGGTATTCCGGGTTCAGGTGTCTCACCGCCCCACGGAAACACAGGCGCACGGCAGCGCATTGGTCAAGGCGGCCCATCAGCTAGGTATCAACTCACTCGATACCTGCCAGGTTGGCCGCCTCTTCTTTTTACGGGGCCAACTTAGTTTGGCTGATGCCAACCGGCTGGCCGCCGAATTACTGGCCGACCCGGTAACGGAAAGTTTTGAGGTAACAGGTAACAAGGTAGCAGGTAGCAGGGTAGCAGATGGACCAGTTGCTACCCTGCTACCCTGCTACCCTGTTTCACCTACCATCGAAGTCACCCTGCTCCCTGGCGTCACCGACCCCGCCGCCGAAAACCTGGTTCGCGCCGCCCATTTGCTGGGATTAACCGGACTGACTCAAGCTGCCACCGGGTACCGCTATACCTTGACCGGCTCGCTAACTAAAAAAGATTTACAGCGCCTGTCGGTTGAAGTTTTCTCTAATCCCGTCATTCAGCAAGTCGCCATCAACCACACGATCACGCCGCCTCTTGTGCCTTATCAGCAAATTGATGATACGGTAGAAATTATTTCTCTACGCGAAGCCAATGAGGACGAACTGGCCGCCCTCAGCGCCGAACGCCGGCTAGCCCTGAATCCGGCTGAAATGCGGGCCCTCCAAACTTACTATCGCCTTGAAGGCCGCGACCCTACCGATGTGGAACTGGAAATGCTGGCCCAAACCTGGAGCGAACATTGTGTGCACAAAAGCTTCAGGGCCACCATCTGCTATACCGGCCCCGCCCCCGGCGCAGCGCCCGACAGCACGCCGGTCAAACAAACCATCAACGGCCTGCTCAAAACCTATCTGCAGGCCGCCACGGAAAAGGTCAATAAGCCCTGGGTGCGCTCGGCCTTTGTAGACAATGCCGGCATTATCAAATTTGATGATACCTGGGATTTAGCCTTTAAATTGGAAACCCACAATCACCCCTCGGCGTTGGAGCCGTTTGGCGGGGCCAACACCGGCGTGGGCGGGGTTGTGCGCGATGTCTTGGGCGTCAGCGCCCGGCCCATTGCCAATACTAACGTGCTTTGTTTTGGCCCACCCAACCTGCCCGAAAACCAACTGCCCGGCGGCATGCTCCACCCCCGCCGCATTGCCGATGGCGTGGTGCATGGCATTGAAGATTATGGCAATAAAATGGGTATCCCCACGGTCAACGGCGCGATCCTCTACCACCCCGGCTATACCGCCAATCCCCTGGTGTTTTGCGGCTGCCTGGGCCTGTTGCCGCACGGCAGTCACCCCACCCAGGCCCAACCGGGCGACCTGATTGTGATCATCGGGGGGCGCACGGGCCGGGACGGCTTGCGCGGGGCCACCTTTTCCAGTATGGAGATGGACCAGACCACGGGCCAGATTGCAGGCAGCGCCGTGCAAATTGGCCATCCCATCAACGAAAAAAAGGTGCAGGAAGTGGTGCTGCGCGCTCGTGAGAAAAAGCTTTACCACGCCATCACCGACTGCGGCGCGGGGGGTCTTTCCTCTGCTGTAGGCGAGATGGCGGAAGAACTGGGCGCAGACGTGCAATTGCAAACCGTGCCCCTCAAATATCCCGGCCTGCGTCCCTGGGAAATCTGGCTCAGCGAGGCCCAGGAACGCATGGTGCTGGCCGTGCCTGCGACTAACTGGCCCCGCCTCCAGGAAATTTGCGCCGGGCAGGACGTTGCCGTGATTTGCATTGGTAAATTTGAGGCTACGGGCCGGGTGCGGTTGCACTATGGCCAACGTTTGGTCGGCGATCTTGACCTGGATTTTCTGCACAATGGCCTTCCGTTGGGACAACTGGTTGCCGCATGGAAACCGCCCGCCACCAGCCAGCCAGCAGCGAACAAGGTTGAAAAAACAGACATTAATCTTGCCAACGTTTTATTGAAACTGTTGGCTCATCCCAACATCCGCAGCAAAGAATCCGTCATCCGCCGGTACGACCACGAAGTGCAAGGCGGCACGGCTATCAAACCGCTGGTGGGCGTGGATAATCACGGGCCTGGCGACGCCACCGTGCTGATTCCTTTTGATACCCAACCAGTCATCCGCCCAGTTTCCCCGGCTCAACGCGCTCTGGCCTTGTCGGTTGGTATCTGCCCCGCCTACAGCGATCTTGACCCCTATGCCATGGCCTGGGCCGCCATTGACGAGGCAATGCGCAATCTGGTGGCCGTAGGCGCCGACCCCGACCAGGTGGCCTTGCTCGACAATTTTTGCTGGGGCAATCCCAATTTGCCGGATCGGCTGGGCAGTCTGGTTCGCTGCGCGCAGGGCTGTTACGATGCCGCAGTAGCCTATAACACGCCCTTCATCTCCGGCAAAGACAGCCTGAACAATGAATATACCGGCGCAGACGGCCAAAAACACGCCATTCCCGGCACGCTTTTGATTTCGGCTTTGGGCATTGTGCCTGATGTCACCCAAACCGTCACCATGGACTTAAAGCAGCCCGATAATTACCTGTATCTGGTTGGTGAAACCCGCGCCGAACTGGGGGGCAGCCATTATCAATTAATCATTCACAATTCACAATTCACAATTACTCATTCTTCTCCGCCCCAGCCTGTGCCAAATGCGCTGAATTATTTACGCGCACTGCACCAAGTTATGGTCAAAGGGTTGGCGCAATCGTGCCACGACTGTTCTGAGGGAGGTTTGGCCGTGGCCCTGGCCGAGATGTGTTTGGCCGGACGGTTGGGGGCGAAGATAGAACTGTCTCAAGTTCCCGGCGCGGCCAACATGGCCACCGACGACCAAATCCTTTTTGCCGAGACCTCCTGTCGTTTTGTGGTGGAGGTCCGGCCCGCCGACGCCGCCGCATTTGAGAAGCTGCTTGGCGACACGCCTCACGCTCGTTTTGGCCGCGTAGGGGGCGATGAATTACAGATCAATGGCCTGAACAAGCAGCCGGTCATTGCTGTGCCGGTGGCCGGCCTAGAAAAAGCCTGGCGCGGCCACGTGGGGCCGGTTGCCCCTTCTAAAACCTCAGTCCCGGAAAAGCCTGCCTCAATCCTTCCCCCACCCCAACCTCCTAAAGTCTTCATCCTCCACGCTAACGGCACCAACCGGGATCGAGAAGCCGCCCTGGCCTGCCAATTGGCCGGCGCCGCGCCCGAAATTGTCCACGTCAATCAACTTTTGGCCGGGGAGCGCCACCTGCTCGACTACCACATGCTGGTCATTCCCGGCGGCTTCTCCTATGGCGACGACCTGGGGGCGGGAGTGTTGTGGGCGCTGGATTTGCGGCGCCGGCTGGGAGATCAAGTGTCTCGTTTTGTAGACAGCGGCCGCCCGGTGTTGGGCATTTGTAACGGTTTCCAGGTCTTGGTCAAAGCGGGTCTGCTGCCGGGAATAGAAACGGTCAGCAACCACGAGCGAACCGTCACCCTGGCCCCTAACCATTCGGCCCGCTTCGAGTGTTGCTGGGTTTACCTGCAACCTAACCCCCACAGCCCCTGTCTTTTTACCCAGGGCCTCACCGAGCCGATCTACTGCCCGGTAGCGCACGGCGAAGGTCGCCTGGCCGTAGCCGGCGACGAGGTTTTACAAACCCTCCGGGCCAACAACCTGAACGCCTTAACCTACGTCAACGCCGACGGTTCGCCCGCTGATTATCCCTTGAACCCCAACGGCTCGACGGCAGGCATTGCGGGCCTGTGCAATCCGGCCGGCAATGTGCTGGGCCTGATGCCGCATCCCGAAGATCACGTTTTCCCCTGGCAGCATCCGCGCTGGCGGCGCGGCGAAAGCGGGTGGAACGGTTTGCGTTTGTTTCAGAACGGAATCAAACGGGCGTAACCATAGAAACCCAAAAGAACTAACAAATTCTGTAAAGGTAGGCTATATGTTCACGCATCAAGATTTAATTCAAGCTATTCCAAACGTAATTAAAACCGTTGACCTGCCCGCTTTTGGACCCAAACAGCCGGGCAAAGTGCGCGATAGTTACGCTTACCAGGGCAAACGCATCCTCATCACCACCGACCGGGTTTCGGCCTTTGACCGGGTGCTGGGTTTTATCCCTTTCAAGGGGCAGGTGCTCAATCAACTTAGCGCCTGGTGGTTTGCCCAAACCCGGGACATTGTCAACAACCACGTGCTGGACGTGCCCGACCCCAACGTCACGATTGCCCAAAACGCCGCGCCGTTGCCGGTGGAAGTGGTGGTGCGGGGCTACATTACCGGCGTTAGCAAAACTTCCCTGTGGACGCTGTACGCCCAAGGCGACCGCCGGCCCTACGGCATCCCCCTGCCCAATGGTCTCCAAAAAAACGATCAATTGCCCCACCCCATCATCACGCCCACCACCAAAGCCGAATACGGCGGCCACGATGAGCAGCTGACCCGCGACGAGATCATCGGCCAGGGCCTGGTGGCCCCGCCGCTCTGGGAAAAAGTAGAAGAAGTGGCCCTGGCCCTGTTTGACCGGGGCCAACAAGTGGCCGAAAAAGCCGGCTTGATCCTGGTTGACACCAAATACGAGTTTGGCCTGGTTAACGGCAAACTGACCCTGATTGACGAATTTCACACGCCCGACTCCAGCCGTTTTTGGGTATTGGACTCCTACCAACCCGGCCAGGAACCGGAAAAGTTTGACAAAGAAGTGCTGCGGCAATGGTTTGTTGATCAAGGCTACCGGGGCGAGAGCGAAGCGCCCACCATGCCCAACGATTTTATCGCCCACATGGCCACACTGTACCTCAATGCCTTTGAGCAACTCACCGGCCAGGAATTTATCCCCGGTGAAGAGCCTGCGGTAGAACGCATTGCCCGTAACCTTAAAACGCTGCGTTCTCGTTGATTGAAAAAACAGAAAGAAGGTTGTGATGTGTGAAAACTGGCTTCAAGAAGGTCCCCGCGAAGCGTGCGGCGTGTTTGGCCTCTACGCTCCCGGCCGCGATGTGGCCCGCCTGACTTTTTTTGGCCTCTACGCCCTGCAACACCGGGGGCAAGAAAGCGCCGGCATCGCCACCACCGACGGACGGGCGGCCTACAGCCACAAAGGCATGGGCCTGGTGGCCCAGGTATTCAATGAAGACAACCTGCGGCCTCTGCAAGGGCACCTGGCCATCGGCCACACCCGCTACTCCACCACCGGCGCCTCGCACCTGCGGAATGTCCAGCCTTACCTGATCGAGACCATTCACGGGCCGTTGGGGGTGGCCCATAACGGCAACCTGACCAACGCCCGGCAACTCCGGCGGTCGCTACTGGCGCGGGGCGTAGGGCTGTCGTCCACCACCGATAGCGAAGTGATCACCCAAACGCTGGCCGCCCCCGTGCAAGCCTGGACCGGGGAAAACGGCAAAACTTCAACCGACGCCGACCAGTGGGTAGCCCGGCTGCAAGTTTTGCTGGAAGTGGCCGAAGGCGCCTATTCGCTGGTCATTTTAACCCGGGACGCTGTTTATGCCATCCGCGACCCTTACGGCTTGCGGCCCCTGTGCCTGGGCCAACTGCCCGGCGGCGGTCACGTCGTCGCCTCGGAATCTTGCGCTCTACTGACCATTGGCGCAAAATACTTGCGCGAAGTCAAACCGGGCGAGATTTTACGCCTGGACAGCCGGGGCGCCACTTCTTTTACAGGCCGCGAGCCGGCCAAACGCGCCCTGTGCATTTTTGAATACGTCTACTTTGCCCGGCCCGACTCCATTCTGGAAGGCCAGGTCATTCACACGGTCCGCCAGCGTTTGGGCGCGCAACTGGCCCGCGAAGCGCCCGCCGAAGCCGACATTGTGGTGGGCGTGCCCGACTCGGCCACACCCGCGGCCATTGGCTACAGCCTGGAGTCCGGCTTGCCCTACACCGAGGGTCTCACCAAAAATCGCTACATTGGCCGCACCTTTATTGAGCCGGATGATACGCTGCGGCAAATCGGCGTTCATCTCAAGTACAATCCATTAACCGGCAACTTAAAGGGCAAACGGGTGGTGCTGGTTGACGACTCGATTGTGCGGGGCAACACGGCCGGGCCAATGGTCCAGCTTATGCGCGAAGGTGGGGCGGCAGAAGTGCACGTGCGGGTCTCGTCGCCGCCGGTGCGCCATCCCTGCTTTATGGGGGTGGACATGGCCACCTACTCCCAACTCATCGGCCACAAGCTGGATATTGAAGGTATCCGGCAGCGGATTGGGGCCGACTCCCTGGCTTATCTAAGCCTGGCCGGCATGACCGCCGCCGTCCGAGAAGCCTTACCCGCCGCACAAACCGGCCACTGCGCCGCCTGCTTCTCCGGCGATTATCCCCTGCCCATTCCCGAATGGCTGTTTGACGAAAACCGGGAGAAGTTGATGTTTGAGGAGATGTGGGGCTGATTAATTGTGAATGGTGAATGGTGAATGATTAATTGTGAATGATTGATTTTGGCAACAATTGGTGCTGTTGATATTTGTTCAAATGTGTCATTCCGAACCCGAAATATCAACACGCTCTAGCTGACAAGGATAATAACAAATGATGGTTGATAAACCGCTGGTAGGCATTGTGATGGGCAGCGCCTCGGATTTGGAGGTAATGAGAGGGGCTGCGGAAATTTTGGACTCGCTGGGGGTGGCCAATGAGATGAAAATCGCTTCGGCGCACCGCACGCCGGACCTGGTGCAGGCGTATGTCGGCTCCGCCCCCCAGCGGGGCATTGAAGTGCTCATTGGCGGCGCGGGCGGAGCCGCCCACCTGCCCGGAGTGATGGCCAGCCTGACCACGCTGCCGGTGATTGGCGTGCCGGTCAGGTCTCCGGTCTTACAGGGGTTGGACTCCCTGCTCTCTATTGTGCAAATGCCCAGCGGCATCCCCGTGGCCACCGTTGGTATTGACGGGGCCAAAAACGCCGGATTACTGGCGGCCCGAATTTTGGCCATAAAACATCCAGATTTAACAGGGCGACTTGTCGCCTACGCCCAAACCATGGCCGATAAGGTTAAAGCGGCAAATTTAAATTTGTAAGGCAAAGAAAGGAGTGAGTATGGCCCAAAAAACTGTGCTGGTCGTTGGCTCAGGCGGTCGAGAACACACGCTGGCCTGGGCTTTGGCCCGATCCCCTCAGGTGAAGCAGGTTTACGTGGCCCCCGGCAACGCCGGCACAACCTGGCCCGCTAATCCATCAGCTACCGGCCTGCAACCCCGCGCTGCCGCGGAAAACGTTCCCATTGAGGTGGGCGACCTGCCGGCTCTGGTGGCCTTTGCCCGGCGCAAAGAAATTGACCTGACCGTAGTGGGGCCGGAAGCGGCGCTGGCCGCGGGTATTGTGGACATCTTCCATGCCTCGGGCCTGGCCATTTTTGGGCCAACCCACGAGGCGGCTCAACTGGAAGCCTTTAAGGCGTTTGCCAAAGACTTTATGCGCCAGCGCCACATCCCCACCGGCGACTACGCCATTTTTGACAATTATCAGGCCGCCCGCGACTATTTGCAGCAGGTGGAGTATCAGGTGGTGGTTAAAGCCAATGGCCTGGCCGCCGGCAAAGGAGTGCTGATTTGCGACACCATCGCCGAGGCGCAAGCCGCCCTGCACAAAGTAATGGTTGAGCGAGCCTTTGGTAAATCCGGCGACAAAGTGGTCATTGAAGAACGGCTCAATGGGCCGGAAATCTCTATTCTGGCCTGGAGCGATGGTTATACCATTGTCCCCCTCATCCCCGCCCGCGACCACAAACGGGTTTTTGACAACGACCAGGGGCCTAACACCGGCGGGATGGGGACTTATGCGCCCGCTCCAGACATAACGCCCCAATTTATTGAGACGGTGTGCCAAACCATCTTGCAGCCAACCGTCACCGGCATGGCCGAGCGTGGCTGCCCCTACATGGGCGTGCTGTACGCCGGGCTAATGTTAACCGACGACGGCCCCAAAGTTTTAGAATTCAACTGCCGCTACGGCGATCCCGAAACCCAGGCCGTTTTGCCTCTCCTGGAAACCGACCTGTTTGAAATCTCGCAAGCGTGCATTGAGGGACGCCTGGACCAGGTTGAAGTCCGCTGGCGGCCCGGCGCGTGCGCCACGCTGGTGATGGCCTCGCCGGGGTATCCGGGTAGTTATCCCCGGAATCTGCCGATCAGGGGGTTAGATTGGGCCGCCGCCCTGGAAAACACAGTAGTGTTTCACGCGGGCACGGTCCAAACCTCAGACGGCGTTGTGACGTCCGGCGGGCGGGTGCTGGCGGTCAGCGCGGTGGGGGACAATTTAACAACGGCCCTGAACCGGGCCTACGCCGGCATCGCCCGGATTGATTTTGAGGGCGCTCACTTTCGGCGGGACATTGGCCTCAATCACCGGCAATGATCAATAAACGACCAACGACCAACGACGAAATTTGGTCATTGGTCGTTCGTCGTTGGTCATCGGTTGTTGGTCAAACGAAACAGGGGATAGTTAGACGATGAAAAAAAGCGCTTACGCTCAAGCCGGGGTGGATATTAAAGCCGGGCAGCGGGCCATGGAATTGATGAAGGAATCGGTGCGGGCTACCTACGGGCCGGAAGTGCTGGCCGGGCTGGGCGCGTTTGGCGGCCTGTACGCGGCGAGCCGGTTGCAGGGGATGCAGTCGCCGGTGCTGGTGGCATCCACCGACGGGGTGGGAACCAAAACCAAAGTGGCCTCGCGGTTGAAACGCTGGGACACGGTGGGGCAGGACATTGTCAATCACTGTGTTAACGACATTTTGGTGCAGGGCGCGCAGCCGCTGTTTTTTCTTGACTACGTAGCTTCGGCCCAATTGGACCCGGCCGAAACGGCCATGCTGGTGCATGGCGTGGCCATGGCCTGCCAACAAGCGGGCTGCGCGCTCTTGGGCGGCGAAACCGCCGAAATGCCCGGCGTTTACCGGCCAGGCGAGTTTGACCTGGTGGGCACGGTGATTGGCGTGGTGGAACGGGAAAAAATCATTGATGGGGCAAAAATTGAAGCGGGCGATGTGATTTTGGGTCTCCCGTCAACCGGCCTACACACCAACGGCTATTCCCTGGCCCGCCAGGTTTTAGCCAAGTTTGATTGGCAAACCAGGCATCCAGCATTAGGGTGTTCAATTGGAGAAGCGCTGTTAGAGGTACATCGCTCCTACTTGCCGCCAATACAACAGTTGTGGAGGGTCGGCGTGGAAATCCGAGGATTGGCTCACATCACCGGCGGGGGTATTGTGGATAACCTGCCTCGCATTCTGCCTAAGGGCGTGGGCGCGGTTATTAAGCGCGGCGTTTGGCCGGAACCACCCATCTTTGGCTTAATTCAAAATGAAGGCAACATTCTCCCGGAGGAGATGTTTCACGTTTTCAATATGGGTCTGGGCATGCTGGTAGTGGTGTCGCCAGAGGAAGTGGCAGCGGCGCAAGCGGCGCTGCCCGAATTGTACGTCGTCGGTAAAATTGTTGGAGGCAAAACAGAAATCATCATCCAATGAGTGAAAACCTTGAGTTTTTTATAAAACAATTACCTGAAGCCATTCTTTTTGATTTTGACTACACCCTGGCGGACTCCAGCCAGGGAGTGGTGGAATGTATTAACTTCGCCCTCACTAACCTGGGATTACCGGAAGTTTCTGAGGAGCGGGCCTGCCGGACCATCGGCTTATCTTTGCCGGATACGTTTCAAATATTGACCGGCCAAAACGACGTTGCCCAAAGCAACACCTTTGTGCGTTTATTTTTGCAACAAGCCGATGAAGTAATGGCGGATTTGACAGCTCTTTTTTCGACAGTGCCCCCTACCGTTACTGCCCTCAAAAAACGCGGCCTCAAATTAAGCATTGTTTCTACCAAGTTCCGGCGTCGCATCAAAACTGTTTTGGCGCGTGAAGGTTTGGCCGATTCATTTGATGTAATCATTGGCGGTGAAGACGTAGCCAACCACAAGCCCAACCCTGAAGGTCTGCAAATGGCGTTGGATAAGCTGGGCTGTGCTCCGGCAGACTCGCTTTACGTTGGCGACAGTATTACGGATGCGGAAACCGCCGCGCGAGCCGCGATTCCGTTTGTGGCTGTTTTGTCCGGCGTAACGCCAAAAGATGCTTTCAGGGGATACGCGGTTTATGAATTTCTCGAAAACGTGGGCCAACTTCCCCTTTTGTTAGGCCTTTTGAAAACAAGACAAGAACAACAGAATAAATTCGGCAGTTTATGGCTTCTTTGTAATGGTATGGACGATAGAAAAAAATGAAAGGACAAAGCAGTAGTGAAAAAACTTGCCGTTTTTATCTCCGGCTCCGGTTCCAATTTACAGGCTATTTTAGACGCCTCGGTTGAAGGCAAGTTAAAGGCCAAAGTGGTATTAGTAGTGTCAAACCGCAAAAACGCTTACGGCCTGACCCGCGCCCAAAAAGCGGGCATGCCCACGCTCTACTTTCCCTTCAAACCCTATCGTGAGGCCGGAAAAAGTAGAGCAGAGTACGACGCCGATCTGGCCAGGTTGGTCAGCTCCTACCACCCCGATTTGATTGTGCTGGCCGGGTGGATGCACATTTTCAGCCCGGCTTTTTTAGACCATTTTCCCAACCGGGTCATTAATCTGCACCCTGCTCTTCCCAACACGTTTGTGGGGGTAGGGGGCATTGAATGGGCTTTTGCCGCCTATCAAAAGGGAGAAATTGAACGCGGCGGCTGCATGGTACATTACGTCATCCCCGCAGTGGATCGGGGGGCAGTAATCAGCCAGGCGCCGGTGTCCATTCTGCCGGATGATACCCTGGAAACCTACGCCGCCAGAGTCCACGCCACCGAACACCGGCTTATGATTAAGGCTATTCAAAAAGCCAGTCGGGATTTGGGGAAATAGGGGGGTCAGGGGAAGCTAACCTACCAACTCCCAATCCACCAAACTTCTCATGCCACTCCGGCGGAAGTGATAATACTGGATGTACCGCAGCATGCGTTCATCCTGGCCCAGCAGCACATCAACGGCCAGAATGTTTTGCCTGGCGGGAGATACTTCAACCACAGGCGCGTTGACCCCCTCCAAAATAGCCGCCGTCAAAAACGCCTGGTGCAGCGTGCCGGGTTTGGGCAATTCGGCGGAAATGTCGCCGATATTGAGGGTTAGATTGACGCCCAGTTCGGTTCTGACCAACCGAATGGTTTCCAGCGTAAGCAAGGCAGCCTGTGGATTAGTTTCCACCGGCGAGGTGAGGCAGTTGATCAAAACATCCTCCCGGGGAATACCCAAACCCTCGGCTTGCTCCACAATATTGCCGGCAATCTCCAGCCGTTGGTAGGGGTCGTCAGGCAGGCCGTTTTCATCCCGGCACAAGCCAATCACTGCCGCACCGTACCGGGCGACCAGGGGTAAAATTTGGCTCAACGACTTCTTGGCGCCGCTGACCCCATTGACCAATGGTTTGCCCTGATAAACCTTGAGCGCGGCAGCCAGCGCCGCGGGGTGGGGGGTATTAATGCTAAGGGGCACTTCTACCGCTTGCTGCGCCGTCTCTACCAGCCGGGGCAGCAGGTCCACCTGTTCCGCAAAGGGAACATCCACGTCTACATCAACCACGTCGGCGCCGGCCGAAACCTGGGCCAGTATTTCATTTTTGGCAATATCAATATGATCCGCGCCGGAGCCGTCTACAGGCCGTTTGCGCCGGTTAGGGCTGACGCGCTGGCCGATGACCACGGTTGGTTTATTGGGCGCGATATGAACAACGCTTTTTGTTCCCTTGAGAACCGTTTCCATGGTTGCTCGTTTTGCCCCCTGGAGAATTGATCAATGCCACTTTTTCAGAGTGAAGCTGATTTGCAAGGGTCATCTATCGGGCGGTTCATGGTTGAGAGCCATGAGGACTCGCTGGCGGTGTTTCATGACTTTCCCTTTTGTTTTTAACCCAACCTTCTACGTAAGATGGCGTGCATAGAAACCGACAGAATAATAATGAGGCCGTAAATTAGTTGGGTCCAAAAGCCGGTTAGGCCAACGGCTACAATGGCGGCCTCAATAGCGCCAATGATAAAACTGCCAATGAACGTGCCCAAAATGGTGCCAACCCCACCAAACACCGACGTGCCGCCCAAAAAAACCGCCGCCAGGGTTTTTAACAAATAACCATCACCCAAAGAAGGCCAAAAAAAGGAAACGTGCAAACTGGCCAGAATACCGGCAAAGGCCGCGGCCATTCCCACCAGGGCAAACACCAGCATGCGGGTCACTTTAGTGTTTATGCCCATCAGTTCTGCCGTATTTTTATTATCGCCGATCACATAAATCTGCGCCCCAAATTTATGCCGATTCAACAGGAACCAGGTGCAGACGGCAATGATGATCAGCCAAATCATTTGCACCGGGATAATGCCAATTTTGCCCACCAGCACTTCACGCAGCAAGCTATCTTTGGCCTCAACCAACGTATTACCTTTACCGCCCAAAAGCACCAAAACTGCCCCGCGCCAGAAAAACTGAGTGCCAATGGTAACCACTAACGAGGGAATGCCAATCCCCACCACAATCACCCCATTCAAAGTACCGGCCAAAAATCCGGTGACCAAACCGGCCAACAAGGCCAAAAGAACGCTCCCCGTGGCCTTAAACACCCCAATAAAGGCCACCATGCCAATAGCCATAATTGAAGGAAACGACAAATCCATCTCCCCGGCAATAACGGCCATGGTCAAAGGCAGGGCCACAATAGCAAAAAAGGGGATGGTTGACATAAACGCCAAATAAATTTGGGGAGAAAGAAACGTTTCCGGGGCCGCCACAATAAAAAACAACCAGCCCAACACAAACACCCCAATAATGCCCAACTGGGGGCCATAGGTACTCAAAAATTTAGCCAAATTAAATGCTGCTGGAGGCGTGGGCAAATCTTGCTTGACCTCTGGATTTTCAATGATAGAACTCATCTTTGTTATCCTTATCTCACTCAAAGCTGCCTGTTTCAGCAATCCGATACATTTTGTCCATCAGATCTTCCAGGGTTATATCTGCGGTCATAAACTCTCCGGCCACCCGGCCCCGGTCCAACACCACCACTCTATCTGCCACAGAATAAACGTGGAAAATATTGTGGTCAATAAAAATGGCCGACTTACCGGCCTCTTTGATACCCCGCACAAAATTAAGCAATTTACGGGTTTCTTTTAAAGACAGCCCCATGGTCGGCTCGTCAAGAATAATGATTTCGGCATCAAAATACAAAGCCCGGGTAATGGCCACCCCCTGCTTCTCCCCACCGGAAAAGGTGCGGATAATTGATTCTGGAGAAACGGCAGATGAGGTAAAGCCCATTGATTCCACCATTAACCGATGCGTCTCTTCCTTCATCTCTTTCACTTTCAGAAAACCAAGCGTATTACTCATCTCCCGGCCAATAAAGATATTGCGCCACAGGGTTTGCAGTTCGGCCAGGGCGCGCTCCTGGTACACCGTTTCCACGCCCAGTTCGCGGGCTTTGGGCACAGATAAATGCTCAACCTTTTGGCCGTTGAAATAAATCTCACCCTCATCGGGCTGATGATAACCGGTAACCACTTTAATCAGCGTGGATTTACCCGCGCCGTTATCGCCCAACAAGCCCACTACTTCATTACGCCCCAACTTAAATTCAACATCCCGCAGTGATTTAACCTCTCCAAAAGATTTGGAGACGTTTTTTAACTCAAGCCTATACTCTTCAGCCATATACTTTACCTCAATCAGAAATTTTGCCAAGTAAGGGCAGGTTTTGGACCTGCCCCTACTAAGACTGAAACAAATTTTATGTCTTGATCCTGAAATTCACAAATTTTACCGAATCTGTTGTTCAACCAGGTCGGCCAGCAGGTCAACGTTGTCTTTGTGGGCAAAACCGGCTCCGGTATCAATGTGCAGGCCGGTGAAAGCATAGTTGTGGGTCAGGCAAATCTGCAAAATAGGCAAATAGCCTTGCAGCCACTGCTGCTGGTCAATCACCAGGTCGGTCCAGCCGCCGCGAATAGCCTCAACGGTGGCGCTGGACAGGTCGAAACCGGCGGCGTACACATCATCCGGCCCCAGGCCCGCAGTGGTGAGATAAGTTTCCAGGGTCGCGGTCAACGCGCCGTGGTCGGTAACCACCAGCTTAACATCGGGGTTGGCAGACACGTAACCCACAAAGGTGGGCGTACCGGCAGTGGCATCGGCGTTGGTGGAGTCGTCAATCTCAAGGTAGTCCACTACCAACCCTGCTTCTTCCAGCGCATCAATCACGCCTTTGGTGCGCTCGCCCCGACCCGCCTGGGCCAACAGACCCCAAACCATAGCTCGATCGCCTGCCTGCAAGCCAAAGCGCTGAACAGCTTCGGAGCCAAGCGCATATCCCGCGCTATACAGCTCTGCGCCAACATAACCAAAGCCCTGAGAGCTATATTTGGCTTCAAGAACGGGCAGGGTGGTGTTCTGGCTGGTCACAATAATGCCTTGAGCTTCCGCATCATCAACCACGGATTGGAAAGCATCGTCGCCGGGGTGGCCCATAATGGCAATGCCGTCGGGCTTGGTGGCGGCGGCTTCGGCAAATTGGGTGACCATTTTCTCCGGGTTCCAATCAGACCACACATATTCCACATCAGCGCCCAAGTCGGCGGCGGCAGCTACAGCCCCGTTATAAACAACGGTGGCAAAAGGCCCACCAGGGGAACCGCCAGGGAAAAACACTATCTTGGTATTGCTGCACCATTTACCTTCGGCTTGCTGGGGCGCTTCTTTTTTGGCGGTAGGTTCTTCTACCGGTTTCTCAGCCGGCTGTTCTTCAGGCTTGGCGGTGGCTTGCTCTTCTTGAACTTCCTGCGGCTGCGCTTCAACCTGCGCTTCTTCTTCCTGCGGCTGTTCCGGCGCAGGGGCCGCCGGGGTTTGCGCACAGGCCGCAACCAGCAACAAAACCATCATCAGGCTAAAAATCAACACAAATTTCTTGCGATTCATTTTTTTCTCCTTCTCTTAACACTATCTTAGTTTTTATTTTGATTGAACCGACAAACACACTTCCCTAGACCATCTCAAAAAATCATTATCAGCAGCGACCACCTCCCTTCAAAATAACTCCAAATCTCACCCCGATAGGCAATGGTGGATTAAAGCAGCGCCATTTTTGATTGTAGTTGAAAAAGGAGGCCGGCGCATGCAAAATAGTACTGTTCTCTTGTAAAAAAGAACGATGATGGTTTCTGCCGATGGTTTCTATTGAGGGCTTCGGCGATACTCGCTGGGTGACAGGCCGGTTTGATCGCGGAAAACCCGGCTGAAATAGGGGGGATTATTAAAACCAACCTGGAAAGCCACTTCGGTCACGCTCTGGCTGGTACAACTCAAAAGCTCTTTGGCCTGTTTGATGCGATAGCGATTCAGGTATTCCCAGGGCGAAAGACCCAACTCCTGACGAAAGATGTGGCTGAGATAATTTTTGCTGACACCAATAGCGTCGGCAATTTCCTGGCGGGAAAGGGGATGTTGATAGTTCTGGTGTAAGTAAGCGAGGGTGCGTTTGACCAAGGCGCTGGTGGGCAGAGGTAAGGTATCGTCATCAAATAAGAGACGTTGTAACGCAACGGTCGTCTCTGCTTCAGTCAGAATATCTTTACTCTGGAAGGTAGTGCGGGCGTGTTGCTCAAGGCGTTTGATGTCCTCAAAGGTCAACATCCGGCCGCTGAGAATGAGCACCGGCACCGTCCGGGTTTGGGCATTGGCCCGCATCCAATCTAACACGGCAAATCCATCCATCTCCGGCATCATCAAATCTAACACAACCAGGGCCGGGGGGCTTTGTTTCATCAGGGCCAGGGCCTGCATCCCCCCGGAGGCAACGGAGATGGAATAGCCGGGGAGTCCTTTGGCCACCATGTCCCGGTAGAGTGCAAGCGCTTGCGGGTCGTCATCTACAATGAGAATAGAGCCAACCGACTTGGACGGGCACAAAGTATTGATGGCTTCGGTCAACGTTTGGCCGTTGACGGGTTTGGCAACCAAGTTGGTCATGCCCAAGGCCAGGGCGGGCGGGTTGTCCTGCTCTTGCCTATACAAAATAAAGGGGGTCTGGCTCAAATGGGGCTGGTGGCGCAGCCGCTGCACTACCAGCCAATCGTCAGACGTGGCGTTGGCCAAG
Organism: Anaerolineae bacterium; assembly: GCA_016931895.1. Taxonomy (NCBI): domain Bacteria; kingdom Bacillati; phylum Chloroflexota; class Anaerolineae; species Anaerolineae bacterium. The sequence goes on along the minus strand of JAFGDY010000145.1, from coordinate 13,847 downwards.
TCCCAGGCCAGGAGGGCGGGTTGGATTCCGGCCAGCCCTGCTTCCATGTTAGCCCCGGTCTTCAGGCAGCGTATCTCCAGGCCCTGGCGCTGGCTGAGTTCAACCAGTTCACTGGCCGGTTGGTCCTGGGTTGAAATCAACAATAACACAGGCTGAACCGCCAGCGCGGGCGCTGTTACCGTCTGCTCGCTCAAACTGGGCCAAGGGAGGTAGAGGTGAAACGTGCTGCCCTGGCCAGGTTGGCTTTCCAGGGTCAGTGAGCCGCGATGGAGGGCCACCAACCGCCTTGTAATAGACAGGCCCAGGCCGATCCCGCCTTTTTGAAAACCGGCATACTCGGCGGTGATGAAAGGCTCAAAGATGCGTTCCTGCTGGCCAGCGGGAATGCCCACGCCGGTATCCTGGACCCAGATATGCAGATGTGACGGCATAACTTCTGCACCCAACACTATCCGACCCTGTTTGGTAAATTTGCGGGCATTACTGAGCAAGTTGAGTAAAATCTGGCGCAGGCGCACCGGGTCGGCCTGGATTGCAGGCAGGCGGGGGGGCAATTGTAACTGCCACTGCACTGCATGGTCATCAACACCAGCGGCAACGCCGTCAAAAACATCCAGCAAAAACGGGCGCGGCTCGATGATTTCCGGCAGCAAAGCCAGTTCGTTGATTTCCGCCCGAGACAAATCCAGCAAATCATTGATCACGTGCAGCAGATGGTCGGCATTACGCCCAATCTGTTGTAAATCTTTGCGTAAATCAGGCGACAAGTCCGGGCTGTAGGGCCGGGATGATTTGAGCGCTGTTTGAATATAACCCAAGATCACATTCAGGGGCGTGCGGAGTTCGTGGCTAACGTTGGCCAACAGCCGTGTTTTTAACTGGTCGGCCTGTTCGGCCACGGCGCGGGCCTGTAAGGCTTCACCGTAAAGCCGGGCATTTTGCATAGCCACGCCCAATTGGTCGGCCAGCGATTGCAGGCCAACCAACTCTTGCCGGGTGCGCAGCACCGACTGGTTGCTGTGCAGGTCTAACAGCCCCAATATTTTATCGCCCAAACGGATGGGCAGAACAACGCGGGTGCGGGTATCGGGCCAACGGGGATCGGGGGGAAAGCGGGGGCTGCGGTGCGTATCGGGAATAAAAATGGGTTCGTTGCGCATTAAAGCCTGCCCCAGCACCCCGGAGCCGGGGAGCGGGATGGCCGCCTGCTCCGGCTGAATCTGGTCGGGCTGTTCCAAAATCAGCAATTGTTCCGCTGCTAGCCACTGAAAAATCTGCACCCGGTCGTAACCATAGTTAGCGCGAATCAAGTTGGCAATCTCGTGCGAGAGTTGGCCGTGGTCCAAAATGGAACCAACCCGGCGACTGATTTCCAGGCTGGTTTCCAGTTGTTTGAGCCGCTCTTGTTGCTGCCGGCGCCGAACCCCCACCAGACGGTTGGGTAAATTGGCAATAGCCACCAATTTCCGCGCGGCCACTTCGGCCACATTTTGGGCGGTGACCAGCCTGGATTTGTAGGCGAAATGAGCCGGGAGGGATTGTCCCTGCGCAGACTGATAGGCCAGGTCAACCGCCTGTTTGCCCAATTCGTCGGTCAGGATTTCAACCGTGGCCGCCAACGCGCCTTCGGTGATGGCGGCCAGGGTGTCGGGGTTGCCGCCAATGCCTACTACCGGCGTGGGTTGTTCAATGAGGCCAAGTTCCAAACCGGCCATCCGGCCGGTTAAAGCCACGGTGTCAGACAGGCCAAAGATAGCATCCAGCGGGCCGGTAAGCTGCTGCATGGCTTTATAAATTTCTGGATAAACCTGTTCGTAACCCCAGGGAATAGGCACGTGTTTGAACGTTATCTGGGGATGGCCCCGAAATACGTCGCGGCTAGCGGCAAGCCAACTGGTGCTATCATCCGGCCAGGGCGCGCGGGCCAGGCCGCCCAGGGCCAGAACGGTTCCCTGCCCGGCCAGTTGTTCGGCCAGATAGGTGCTGCCTATCCGGGCAATGTCGTATAAACCCAGCGGCGAAACCAAAAGGGGGTGGCGGATTTCTGTTTCGTTCAACAGAATCAGGGGTATCCCAAATTGGGGAATATTGTAAACCAAATCTGTAGGCAACGACCAGGCAATGAGCGCGTCCAATTCCAGGCCCAGCAACTCTTCCACCAGCGCCATCTGTCTTTCTTCGGACAAAGTTTCCGGGTAGCTGACCAGGGTGATGGAGATAAGATCAAGGGGAAGTTGCTCGGCCCGTTCATAGGCGGCTTCTCTAACCTGAACCCAATAAGGATCAACCGGATCAATGGCTGAACCTATGCGCAGGGTGTGAGACATGGAAACCTCCAGGCCAAGGGCCGGCTCTTTAACAAGATAGCCAGGCTATCTCGCCCTTAGCCTTATGCACGCAACCCGCAAAAACAACGGGCTGAGCCTAAATTATAGTTCAATTACTTATCTCCCACAAGCAGCTATTTTAGTGAAAAGATCGCGGAAGATGGGGTCGCGCTGAATAAAGGTGGCGGACCGGATGAAGTGGCGCGAGTGATCAAAACTCCAGGTCATTTGATCGGTTAGCAGGGGGCTATGCACCAGGTTAGTGGAGACCCAGGCCGGATTGACCAGGTAGGCGGTGGCGGCTATATCCCAGAGCACTTTCGACCAGGCAAAATGGTCGTGCTGATAAGCTTTGAAAATGCCGGCCAGGTAATCGCCAATCCGGCCCCGGCCTTGCACGTAACGCTCTATTTCGGGCACGGTGGTTTGGAGGTGCGAGGTGACGCCCATACAGGGAAGGCGCGCCAACGGCACGCCGCAATCAAAAATGAGGCGAGAGGCAAAAACATCTTGTTTTAGATTGAACTCTTTGGTATGCGGCCAAAACAGAGCGTGTCCTCCCAACCACACCACAACCACCCGCTCGATGAGGGCAGGTTCAAGCAAAATGGCCGAGGCCACGTTGGTAATGGCCCCAATGGCGACCACATACAGGGGTTCATCAGTGGCGGCCATGGCTCGTTGGGCCAGATCGGCCGCGGCGGCTGATGGAACAGGGGTGTCAGGGCCAGGCAAATAGGCAGTGGAACCGCGAAAGACAAAACCTTCCGGCGACACGTCAAGCCGCTCTAGCAGCCGCAAAATTTCGGCGTAACTTTTTTCCATGCCATCGCCGGGGCCGGTGGAACGGTCATTAAAAAAAGGGGCCGCATAAATGGCTTCAACCTGGAGTCGCTCCGGCGAGAGCAAAGCATGGACCACGGCAAACTGGTCGTCAATCTCGTTGTAGGTGTCGGTATCCAGCACCAGCCGCACTTTGCCGGTGAGTGGTTGGAGACGTTCCAGACGCCTTGCTGCGGAAAGTGTAGGAAATTTCATCAAATCTGTCCTTATTCTGAACGGTTTGTTCCTTCAGCCAACAACGTTTCTACTGCGCGGCGTGTGGGCAGAGAAGATTGCGCCCCCAAGGCAGTGGCGGCCAGGGCGCCGGCGGCATTACCCCAACGAATGGCTTCGGCCAGCGGTTTTCCGGCAGCCAGGGCAGCGCCAAAACCGCCGACAAAGGCGTCGCCGGCAGCCGACAACGACAATCTTTGCGTTCATAAGTTAGCTCTTTTGGCTCAACACGCTTCAGGATGAACCGTTAGTCAGGTCATAGGTAGGATGGTCAGGATTCCAGAACGGTTCGGGCATGGGGAGAAACTCGATGGGCACTTCTGTAATGAATGATTTCAACCATTCGGCGCAGTACTGCATGCCCGCTTGCTCAGACACCATGTGGCCAAGCAGGATCAGGGCTTTTTTCTTTCCGGCGGTGATAATGTCTTGCGCGTATTCCACCACTTCCCATTCGCGCGTTTCGCCCGCTATAACCACCTCAACTCCGGGTTGAGCGAGTAATTTAATGCCGCGATCCCGGTCCAAGAAGCCCCAACTTGCAATCACTCGATTGACCTGTAGCTTGGGATCACCCACCACCCGCATAGTGCGAATGTTCAGTTGAGACTGGATTTCTTTGACGAAGCGGGCAAGGGGGATACCCGGAAAGACAAAAAGGTGAGGGTTCAGGCCATCAGCGTGCTTTTCCCAGCCCAGTTCTTTGACCATCCCCGTGGCAATACCATCAGGCCGTCGCGCATGCCAGTGGTCGTGAAAGTGGAAGATGACCAGCTGGCGCTTTTGGATGAAGTCAACTTTGAGTTGATAGACTTCATCTTCCGTCAGGGTTTCAGTTTTATCCTGGTGCAAGTAGAAAGTTGGTTCGTGGGTAATCACCAAATTATTCCCGGCCACAGCCGAGCGTTGGAGCACATCAAGGGTAGCCATAATGGTGGTCGTTATTCCTGTTACTGGCGTTTCAGGCTTACCCGCAATCACCGTGTCCACTGTTTCAGCGCGCCAGGGGACGCCCACATTTTTCTGGATTCGCTCAATAACTTGTCTTGCTAAAAGCATATCTCCTCCTGGGGATTGAATAACATGAAATGTTCTTGGGCAAGCAGCTGCCAATACATTTACAGAAAATATTGTACCTGACGCCGGGATATACCATTCCCCCAACTTTCTCAATCATAACCAATAAACTTATACCCGTCAATTTTGCCAACGAGGTACTTTTGGCCCTACTACTCCCGGTGAATATTTGTTATAATAGTAAAAAGAGTTGTTTGTAACGGGTTAATCAAAATGCCCCAGGAGTAAATGATATGAGCAATAAACCCATAAACCTCCCTTGACCGGCGGCCAGCCGCAAAAAAAACGCCCCACTATCGGTTTGCTAACCAGAAAACTTACTTACACGTGGGCTTTGTCACAGGTGCAGGGGATGGTTGACGCCTGCCGGGAGCGAGACGTTAACCTGATTTGTTTCCCCGGAGGCATCATTTTCCACCCTGATGGCTTTGAAGCGCAAGACGATATTGTCTACGACCTGGCCAGCGATGGAAAACTCGATGGCCTCATTGTTTCAACCAGCACCATCACCGGATCGCTTCCTGACGACGAAGATGTAAAGGACTTTTATAAACGTTTTCAGCCCCGGCCCATCGTCGGCCTGGAGCGGTCGCTGCCGGGTATTCCTACTGTTCTCAAAAGCGAGTACGAACCAATGTGTGAGGCCATGGCTCACCTGATTGAAGTCCACGGTTATCGCCGCATTGCTTATATTAACCGGCTGGGGGCAGGGCCACACCGGGAACGGTATCAGGCCTACAAAGATACCCTGGCCAAATACAACATTCCCTACAATCCAGACCTTGTCTTTTCCGCCTACCTTGATCTGCCCGATTTAACCGGAGGTGGGCTGCAATCGGGAATTGACTTTGAAGCCGTGGCCACCTCAGATGATGATTTTGCCCTTGGCGTTCTGCGAGCGCTACAAGCGCATGGGGTCCGCGTGCCTGAGCAAGTAGCAGTTACCGGCTTTGATGATGTTGCCGAGAGTTGGACGGTCACGCCTCCTCTCACCACGGTCAGCCCTCCCTTTCATGAAATGGGGTATAGGGCAGTGGAAATGTTGTTGGCGCTGCTGGCGGGTGAGGCGGTGCCGGATCAGGTGATTTTACCTTGCAAGCTGACCGTCCGCCAATCGTGTGGTTGTATGCCTATCCAGGCAGCCAGAGCTGAGATACAGCTTCCGGTTGAGATGAAATTCGACCGAACCGTTCAAACCGAAGCCGGCCAAAAATCCCTCAACGCTGTTCTGGTTGCTCATCGGGCAGATATAGTGGCCGAGATGGCGCAAGCGGTGGGGCCGGAGGAGTCAAATACCGGAGCTGGCACATCCCCCTAGATGCCGGACAATCATTGGTGACTCAGGCAGCCCGCACCCGGCAGGGAAAGATTGTTAACAATGTGCGGGCAGACCCAAACTGGTTGCCCAATCCCCTGCTGCCGGATACCCACGCAGAGTTGGCCGTGCCGCTTATTGCGGGCGATATAGTGTTGGGCGTGTTAGACGTGCAAGCGGCAGAAGCCAACCGCTTCACCGCAGACGACCTGCGCATTCAAAGCACTCTGGCCGGGCAGATAGCCGCCGCCCTGCAAAACGCCAAGCTGTTTGAACAGGTGGCCCTGGCCAACGCCGAAATTCAAACCCTCAACGAAAAACTCAAAACTGAAAACCTGCGCATGAGCGCGGAACTCGATGTCTCCCGCCAACTACAACAGATGTTGTTGCCCACGGTGGAGGAGCTTCGTCAGATTGAGGGAATTGATATTGCCGGGTTTATGGAACCTGCTGAAGAGGTGGGGGGGATTATTACGACGTACTGCAACACAACGGCCACCTCAAAATTGGCATTGGCGATGTGACCGGCCACGGCCTGGAAAGCGGCGTGCTAATGCTGATGCTGCAAACAGCCGTGCGCACCTTGTTGACCAGCGAGGAGAAAGACCCGATCCGGTTTATGGATGTCCTTAACCGGACCCTTTATCAAAACCTGCGGCGAATGAACGTGGATAAGAGCCTGACCCTGGCGCTACTTAACTATGCCCCCTCACCGGATCACCCGAATGGGCAGATGCGGCTGAGCGGCCAGCACGAGCAAGTGATTGTCGTCCGCCAGGATGGCCAGGTAGAACTGAAAGACACCATAGACCTGGGGTTTCCCTTAGCCATAAATTCAGGAATTGCCCAATTTGTGCAGGAAATATCCATAGACTTGGTTCCCGGTGATGGCATCGTATTGTATTCCGACGGCATTACCGAAGCCGAGAACGAGGCCGGGCAATTCTATGGACTAGAACGGTTATGCGCGGTGGTCAGCCGGCATTGGGCCAAAAGTGCAACCGAAATCAAACAGGCCGTGGTGGCAGATGTCCGCCGGTTTATTGGCCGGCAAAAAGTGTTTGACGATTTGACCTTGTTGGTGGTCAAACAACTATAATCCCAGCTTAAAAAACTGCGCTCAAGAACATCCTCACTGCCGCCACATACGCCTCAAACTGCTCGCGCCGAATACTATGCCCCGCCCCCTTAATATGCGCCACCTTAATGTACCAAGACTCAAAAACGGGTCAACCAAAACAAAAAGAACATGGTCTAAAAATCCTGTTGCCTCTCTTGCCAGGGCGTGTTATACTTACATAAAATAGTGTTAAGTTTAGCATAGCAACAATGTTGCGCCAAAATCTTTCTACCTGATGTCAAGCACAAAGGTTTTACACCTTAATTTGCCCCCGCAAGAGCAACCCAGGTTGGGGCCAACGCCCAAATCGTTACAGATTATGCTCATTGACGGGGAAGAACAAAAATTGCAGCCGCTGGACGAGGCGCTGCGGGCCGCCGGCTATGAAACTCGATTTTTTCATAACCCGGATGAAGCCCGGCTCTATCTATCCAGAACCGACGTGTTATTAATGGCCGATGTAGTGGCCGAGCAGCCCAAATCCAGCAAGCTGGTCAAAGCGCCCACCATCCTGGTGCTCACCGACAATCAGGCCAGGACATTACCTCCCTGGCTCGACGCTCGCCACGTTTCATTGGTGCCCTATCCTCCAGAACCGCATCACCTGATTGACCATTTGCCGGAATACATCACCCCCCGCCCGCCCAATTTTGGCATTGATCCCACCAACGCCGAACACCTGGCCCTTTTGTTTGGCATCACCCAAATGTTGAGCGGCCACCTGGACATTAATGATCTATTTGAGCGCATTTTAACCCTGGCCCCGCAATTAAACGCCCACTTCTCGGCTTTATTGATGCAAGAGGGTGATGAAACCATCTATTACCGCTCCACCGAACCGGGCCGGGAAGAGCTGATGGGGTCAACCGGGTTGCATTTTGCCCTGCGGCTGCTCAAAGATGGCCTGGAAGGGTGGGTGCTGCGCCATAATCAGGTGGCGTTGCTGCCCAATACCCTTAAAGACTCGCGCTGGTTCCGGGCTTCGTATCAGCCGGAGCAGGAATATTGCGTGGTGGCGCTGCCCATTACCCTGGAACGAGTGGAGGCCAGGGGCGTTTACCTGGTGGGGCACAAACAGCCGGGCTATTTTACCGAAAACGACGTTCCCCTCTTAAGGGCTGCCGTGACGCAAATTTGCATGGCTATTGAAAATGCTATGCTCTTCAAAAATCAATCGGAACGCTCCATCCAGTTGTCCTTGATCAACGAGGTCAGCCAGGCCGCCACCTCCATTCTCAACCTGGACGTGATGCTGCGCACCGTGGTTCAGGCCATCTGGCGCAGTTTTGCCTTTTATAGCGTCTCCATTCACCTCTACCAGCCGGCCACCCAATTGGTGCGGCTGCGGGCCAAAGTCAGCTCCGACCGGCAAAGCTTCAGACCGCCGATGTCTCAGGAAGCGCCGGTCACGCATAAACTACGGCAGGGGCTGATTGGCTGGTCGGCGGCCACCAATAAAACTATTTTGGCCAACGACGTGACCCTGGACCCGCGCTACATTCCCGACGACCATCATCGTGAGATCCGGGCCGAGTTGTGCGTGCCCATCAAGTTGGGGGTCAAAACCATTGGCGTGCTGGATTTGCAAAGTATTCAATTGGACGCTTTTGACAAATATCACGTTTCGGCCCTGGAAACCCTGGCCGACCAACTGGCCATTGCCATTGAAAATGCCCGGCTGTACGATGAAATTAACCAACACATCACCGAATTGAAATTCCTCAATGAAATTGGCCAGGCCATCACCTCTACGCTTGAATTGGAAAAAACGCTCAAACTGATTACGGACCATACCACCCGCCTGCTGGACGTGGCCGCCGCGTCGGTGGCCCTGCGCGACGATGAAAACCAGGAGGTTTGGTTTGCCGCCGCTTCCGGGGAAGGCTCGCAAGCCGTCATCGGCTTGCGCATGCCCTTGGGCCAGGGGCTGGCCGGGTGGGTGGCCGACCAGGGCGAAGCCGTGATTGTGCCCGACGTTTACGCCGACACCCGTTTTTTTGCCGAAGTTGATAAGACCAGCGGCTTTACCACCCAATCCATTTTATGCGTGCCTCTCCAAACCAAAGGGCGCACTATTGGGGCTATTGAAGTGATGAACAAAAAACGGGGCACCTTTAACCATGAAGATCAGGCCCTGCTGCAAGCCCTGGCCCTTTCAGCCGCAACCGCCATTGAAAACGCCCAGCTTTACGAAGAACAGGCCAGAACCATCAAACGCCTGGCCGAAACCCAAAGCCAGCTCATCCAAAGCGCCAAATTGGCCGCCGTGGGCGAACTGGCCGCCGGGGCCGCCCACGAGATCAACAACCCCTTAACCACCATTATCAACCTGACCAACCTCCTTTTAGACACCACCGCCCCCACCACGGCTGAAGAGCGGCGGGACGATTTAGAAATGATCCACGCCGAAGCCCGGCGCACCCGCAACATCGTCCGCAATCTGCTGGATTTTGCCCGGGCCGACGCCCCCAAAGGGCAACTGGTTGACCTGAACCAACTGATCGAGGAAGCCTTACTGCTGGTTTATACCAAGGGCGTCCGCCAAAAAATTGAGCTGCGCAAACAACTGGGCACCCTGCCTCAAATCTTCCTGGACCTAAACCAGATAAAACAGGTCATCGTTAACCTGCTATATAACGCCATCCAGGCCATGCAAGATACCCAAAACCGCCCGGCCATCCTGACCATCACCACCAGGGTGGCGGAGCAAGACTCTGCGGCCGCAACCGTCAAACGAATCTCCCCCGGCAGCAAAAACGGTCAAGAGGCCGGCCCCAAACCCGTTATCATCTGCGAAATCAGCGACACCGGGCATGGCATTCAGCCGGAACATTTAGATAAGATTTTTGATCCCTTCTTCACCACCAAAGAAGTGGGCCAGGGCACAGGCTTGGGTTTATCTATCAGCTATGGCATTGTCAAAAAACACGGCGGGGACATTGACGTTGACAGCACCCCTGGCCAGGGCACCACTTTTACATTAACCCTCTCCGGCGTGCAGCCGCCGGACGAGGCATGAGAAAGGCTAACCTGTGGCAAACGAAAGAATTTTAGTGGTTGATGACGAAAAGGGCGTAGTTGACTCCTGCGGCCGAATTTTGCAGCGACAGGGCTTCACCGTATTGGGCAAAACCGATAGCACCTCTGTGCCCAAGCTGCTTAAAAAAGAAACCTTTGACCTACTTTTGACCGATATTCGCATGCCCAAAATAGATGGGCTAAAACTGCTGCAGTTGGCCAAAGAAATTGACCCCCACCTGACCGTCATCCTGATTACCGGCTACGGCACCATGGAAGACGCCATCAAAGCCATCCACTTGGGCGCGCAGGGTTTTTTGATGAAACCCTTTGAGCCTGAAGACCTGATTGCCACCATCCAGGATAGCCTGGCCCGGCGCGCTCTGTTGCGCGACAGCCTGCGGCTGCAAACCCTGCTGCCTCTATTGGAAGTCAATCAAATTTTGCAAGGGACCGGCGGTGAAACCTCGTTGGCCCGCCGGGTGCTGGAAATAGCCCAACGCGAAACCGGCGCGGCCCGTTTGGCCTGGCTCAGTTATCAACACCCCGTCACCTCTCTGCTCTTGGGGGAAACCAGGAGCGGGCTACGGCCAGTTTCAAACGATTTAGTTGAAATGGCCGTTGTTCCGCCAAAGCAACCGCCCGCCTCCCACTTACCCGCCCAGGCTATTGAGTCCGTTTTGAGCCAGGCCAGGCCGGTGTGGATGTTGGGCGACGGCGCGCTGACCGGCAACATTGACGGCCAGCCCACCATTGTGGGAGCCGTATTGCCCATGCTCATCAAAGGGGAAGTAGTGGGGGTGCTGGCGGCTGAAACGGGCGACCAGGGACGGGCCAGCCCCTTTGACCAGATCAGCCTGGATTTGTTGTCGGTGCTGGCCGGGCAATTGGCCATGATAATTGAAAACGTGCAGCTCTTCAACCAAACCAAAACCCTGCACGCCTTTAACGAAGACATTATCCAAAATATGACCAACGGCCTCATTGCCATTGACCGGGACGGCCGCATCACGGCCTTTAACCCGGCAGCGGCGGCTATGCTGGACCGGCAACCGGAGCAGGTGCTCTACCAACTTATGCCGGGAGCCATCAACGACGCCCCAGAATTGGTCAAAATATTTCAGCAAACGTTGGCCACCGGCCAGGCTTGCGAGCATCAGGAGCTAACCCTGCACCGGCCCAACGGTGGCCAATTGTCTATTTCGGTCAACACCGCGCCGCTACTGGCCGGTAACGAAAATGAGCAAACAGCCGGCGTGGTGGGGGTGTTGGCGGATTTAACCGAACGCAAAGCCCTGGAAGCGGAACGGCGGCGCTTAGACAGATTGGCCGCCCTGGGTGAAATGTCGGCGGTGGTGGCCCACGAGATACGCAACCCCATGGCCAGTATTGCCGCCGGAGTAGATTACCTGGCCTTAAAAACGGGTAAAGGTTCCCCGGAAGCCGAAGGAGCGGCCATGATCCAGAGCGAGATTCAGCGGGTCAACCGGATTTTAGAAGATATTTTGTTTGTAGCGCGTCCCCTGCAACTCAGCCTTTCCTACGAAAACCTGGCGGACATCATTGAGAAAGTTATCCAACGCTGCCAGCCACAAATAGAGGAAAGCCAGGTAACCATTACCACCACCTACGCCCCAAACGTGCCCCTGCTCAAACTTGACCGCCAACGCCTGGAACAGGTTTTTACCAATCTCATCGTCAACGCCACCCAGGCCATGCAGAGCAGCGGCCCAAAACCCGCAGAGCGGAAAATACAATTACAAACCAAACTATCCAGCCCAGCCAAGGACGCCGCCCGCGCCTCCGGCCAGCCATCCCAGGCCGTAATCATTGTTATTACCGATAACGGGCCGGGCATCCCGGCTGAAGCCCGCTCAAAAATCTTTGAGCCGTTCTTTACCACCAAAGCCAGAGGCACCGGCCTGGGGCTGACCGTCGCCCGGCGCATTGTTGAGGAACATAAAGGCGCCATCAAAATAGAAAGCACGGCCCAACAAGGCACAAGCTTTATCATCACCCTACCCATTCAAAGAGAGGCAGCACCGTGAGCCATCACATTTTGGTTGTAGACGACGAAGACACCCTCCGCCACTTTTTACGGCTCAATTTGCAGGACCAGGGCTACCGGGTCACCGAAGCCGCCGACGGCGAAACCGCGCTTCGCCTGATTGACGCCATGAGTTTTGACGTAGCCCTGGTAGATTTGCGCTTAACCGACATGGACGGCCTGGAAATTGTGCGTTACCTGCGCCAGGTAGCTCCCAAAACCAGCGTCATCATTTTAACGGCCTACGCCACGCTGGATTCATCCATTGAGGCCCTGCGCCAGGGGGCGCACGATTATCTGATCAAACCCTGTGAAACCGCCGAACTCCTGGCCAGCGTGGCCGACGGCATTGCTCGTCAATCCGCCGTGCCCCCCACCTTAACCCAGGCCGACGATAAAACGATTTTAGAAATAAAGGACCTCCAACTCAACCTGACCAATCATCAAGTCAGCCGCAACAATGAAATTATTAATTTGACCCCCACCGAATTTGACATTTTAGCCACGCTGATGGCCAACCCCAACCGGGCCATTGACTCCATCACCCTGATCAAACAGGTGCGCGGCTACGAAGCCACCGAAGCCGACGCCAGGGCCATTGCCAGGGTGCACGTGCATCGTTTGCGGCACAAATTGGAAATTGACCCGGCCAATCCCCAATACGTTACCACCGTCGCCGGGGGCAGATACTTGATGAGCACCTGACGGTTTATTCTGCCCCCGTCCCGGCTGACACGTAATAAAACTGGGGATTTTCGGCAAAGTAGCCCAGCCAATAATCAAGTTCTGTTTGCAAAGCCTGCACCCGGGGAATATGATACGGGTCAAATTGGGGGCTGTGCGGCGAGGGACCGGCCCCGCCGGAAACCATCACCACGCTGGAATAGGTGTAAGGCTCATTCTCCCACATCCCTTGCGCCAGCAGGGCCTGGTTGAGGGGATAATTGCCAAAGGGGACGGACAGCGCCTGCACATCGTAGCCCGGCAAACGCTGTTCCAATTGGCGCTGGCTCACGGCCAGTTGCCACTGCACCTGGTCGTCGGAGCCTTCGGTCAGGTTAAAATGAGAAATGGTGTGGCTGGCCACTTCAAAGCCGTTGGCAACCAGCCATTGCAACTTTTTATCCTGAAGCTCTTTTTGCCCAAACAGCACCCGCTCCGGCACGTTGACATCCTGCAACACGTAAAAAGTGCCTTTGAGCGGCCAATCGTGGGGATATTTTTGATGAAATTCAGATAAAATACCCACCGCCGAGTTGGGGTCAAGGGCGACATCTTCCAAATAACGAAACTGGCTAATGTCTGAATCGTCAAAAGTGAACACAATGGGTTTGCGCCCGGCCGGCAGGTCGGGGAAACCCTGCACCAGATCGGTAATATTGGCCGGGGTATAACCTTCGTTATGCAGCCGTTCCAGATCGGCCCGGAAATTATCCGGCGTGCGCTGCCAACGATCCTCCGGCTCTTTAATCATGTGATATTCCAACACCAATACGCTGCCCAACGGATTAGGCGGCAGGGTGGGCGAGGGTGTTACGGTGGGGGTGGCGGTGGCGGGGGGGGTAGCGGTTGGTTTGGGGGTTGAGGTGGAAGTGGCCGTTGGTTCAGACGTAAAAGTAGCGGTGGGAAGCGCGGTTGCCGAGGGCAAGGGGGTCGCGGTGGGAGGCCTGGGCGTGACGGTAGGCGTTGTTGTTGGAGCCGCCGCTTCCGGCGTGGCGGCGGGGTTGGGCCTGGCGCCGCCACAGGCGGCCAACCAGACGGCGAGGAAAAAAATGGGGATAAGTTTTTGTCTCAACTTTAGGCTCTTTCAGAATATCCGTGAGAGCCCCCAGATATAGTAGGGGCGTCACGGAACAATTAGGTAAAAAGGGCATAGCCTTCAAGATC
>JAFGDY010000144.1 GCA_016931895.1 Anaerolineae bacterium | reverse complement strand
GCCCAACGTGCCGGTGGTTTCTTCACCGGCCTCAATCTCGTGACTATCCTCGCCCGTGTCGGTTTTGGCAAACTTGACCAGCAGATAGACATCGGCTGCCATCAGCATCCCATAGACTACCGTAAAACCAATCAGCGAGGTCAGCACCATGCCCACCTCCACGTTGGGCGAAACCCCGTCTTGGGTAAGCTGTAAACCAAACACAATCCAGGGTTGGCGGGCGATTTCGGTAAAGAGCCAGCCGGTGCTATTAGCAAGATAAGGTAGAAATACTGCCCAAATTAGCAGGCGCAGGAACAGGGGATATTGCTGAGTTTTGTTTTTCCACAGCAAATAGAGGGTCACCAGGAGGAGGGCCAGCATCACCAAACCCGCGCCCACCATAAAGCGGAAGGTCCAGTAACTCACGGCCACCGGCGGGATGTAGTCGCCAGGGCCGTAGGTTTGTTGATATTCGGCTTGCAGATTTTTGATGCCTTTGACCTGGCCGTTGAAGCGGTTATAGGCCAAGAAACTCAACAGACCTGGCATTTTAATGGCCCATACGTCGCGCAGTTCCGGTTCGTTGCCAATGGTAAAAAGCGACATCGGGGCCGGGTCTGCGCTTTCCCATAAGGCCTCTGCCGCCGCCATTTTCATGGGCTGCGCCTGGACCATGTGTTGGGCCTGAGTGTGTCCCACCACCATCACGGCAATAATCCCAATCAGGCCATAAATAGTGGCCCAGCCAAAGGAACGCCGGAACATCTCGCTGGATTCTCCCTTTTTGAGCAGGCGATAGGCGCTGATGGCCAGAACAAAAAAAGCGGCGGTAGTTATCCCGGAGAAGAATACGTGCGGGAATTGCACAAAGACATGGGGATTGAAGATCAGAGCCAAGAAGTCAACCATCTCGGCGCGGCCATTATTGAGGGTGTAACCAACCGGCTGCTGCATAAAAGAGTTGGCAATCAAAATCCATAAAGCCGAGAGATTGGAGCCAAGGGCCACCAACCAAATACAAGCCAGGTGGACGCCTTTGGACAATCTGTTCCAGCCAAAAATCCAGAGGCCCAAAAAGGTCGACTCGATAAAGAAGGCCATCAGCGCCTCAATGGCCAGGGGCGCGCCAAAGATGTCGCCCACAAAACGAGCATACTCGGACCAGTTCATACCAAACTGGAACTCCTGCACAATGCCGGTGACCACGCCCATGGCAAAATTAATGACAAACAGTTTGCCCCAAAATTTGGTCATCCGTTTGTAAACGTCGTCGCCGGTGCGGTAGTACATGGTTTGCATCAGGGCCACCAAAATGGATAAGCCCAGGGTGAGGGGCACAAAAAAGAAGTGATAGACCGTGGTCACGCCAAATTGCCAGCGGGCCAGCGCCAATGCGTCCATAAAAACCTCCTTGTTAAATTGAACATTCAGTTTTTATTTTAGTGAAAAAACCAACGGGTATAGTCTCAGCTGATGGACTTGCTGGAATGGGAGAACTGGTTCTATCTTACCTCGATAGCGCAATAGATATAAGTGACTTATGTCATTTTTCCCGATGACAAATGTCATTTGCCAGGGGTCTTGAATTGCCAAACTTTTGGTTTGGCTTTATCTTTAGGGCCAACACCTTTTGGAAGCAGGCAGGTAAACGATCATGGACCAATTTTTTGTTAAAGATTATACCGGCGCTCCCTTTGACTTATTTGGCCCGGCGCACTTAATAGCCCTGGCCGTGGTGGGGATGGTCAGCGCGGCGCTGCTTTACACCGGCCCCCGGTTCCCACAAACCTGGCGGCCATTCTTTAGATATGGGCTGGCCTTTATTTTGTTGCTTAACGAAGCCGCCTGGCACGCATGGAACGGGTTAACGGGCCAATGGACCATTCAAACCATGCTGCCTTTACATTTGTGCAGCGTATTTGTTTTTATTAGCGCGGCGTTGTTGATGACCAAAAACTACCGGATGTATGAATTTGTGTACCTTTTGGGCATTGCCGGGGCAACCCAGGCCCTGTTAACGCCGGATGCCGGCCCGTATGGTTTCCCTCACTTTCGGTTTTTTCAAATATTCATTTCACACGGGGCCATTGTGATTTCGGCCATTTATATGACCAGTGTAGAAACTTACCGGCCTACCGGCAAATCGTTGTGGCGGGTGGCCCTGTGGGGCAATGTCTATTTGTTAGGCGTTGGCCTGGTCAATGCCCTCATTGGCAGTAATTATCTTTTTATTGCCCGCAAACCCCCCACCGCCAGTTTGTTGGATGTTCTGCCGCCCTGGCCCTGGTATATTTTATGGATGGAGGTGTTAGGCTTGCTGGTGGTGTTATTGCTTTATCTGCCCTTTGCCATTTGGGATTGGCGCAAAACAAAAAAAACTCAGCCAAACTGGCCGGCCATGTTGGGATAGCGCTCTCTTTGCTGGCCCGGCTGCCGGGAGTGAATCTGGCGCTGCACCCGGCTGAGATGCCAATAAAGGCCGCGCCGGGCCAGCAGTTGGTTATGCGTGCCTTTTTCGGCAATACCGTTCCCCTGTAACACCACAATTAAATCGGCATTGCGGATGGTTGACAGGCGATGGGCAATCACCACAGTTGTTTTGCCCACCATCAGGCGTTCCAGAGCCTGCTGGATTAATAGCTCGGTTTCGGTATCCACCGACGAGGTGGCTTCATCCAAAATCAGGATAGGGGCATCTTTTAACACGGCCCGGGCAATGGATAAACGCTGCTTTTGCCCGCCCGACGGGTCGGTAATGGCGCCCACCATCACCTTGATGACCCAGGGGATCAGCAGTTGCACCCCCACCAGCAGCAGCATACTGATGACGGTGATACCGAGGGGGCGGAGGTAGTTACGGGCGTACACAAAGAGGAATTTTAGCGGTTTCGTAGGTCTGTCCCTTTCTTTATATAGAGATAACTTTGTCTGGTTATGATACGGAAGAGGTAGCGGTCCGTCAATTTAGATTGGCTGAAACCGGCTCAACAGTTGAGCGTAGTTGCATTATACTGTAAAAGTAGTGACTGACCACCGCCCCTAAGGAGGAACATTATGAATAAAAAAGTGATTGCTGTGATTGTTATCCTGGTTGTGCTTTGCCTGGCTATGGCTGTGGGGCTGTTTGCTTACCTGACTTTTCAGTCGGGGCTGGGCAGAACGCCAATTGTCAAGGCCACGGCGCTGCCACTGGCTACGGCATCACCGCTGCCGGTAGCAGAAGAACCGGACGGATTATTAATGATGGAAGAAGCCGAGGAGATGATGGCTCCACCGCTCGCCGCGCCGCCTCCGGACTTTAACACCGAGGAGTACGACGTTATTGAGGAGAGCGACTTTTTAGAGGCGCTCAGCAATCCCCTGTCTACCTTTTCTATTGACGTGGACACAGCTTCTTACAGTAATGTCAGACGCTTTATTAACAACTCTCAACTGCCACCCCCGGACGCGGTGCGTATTGAGGAGATGATTAATTATTTTACCTACGATTATCCCCCCCCGCAAGATGAGCATCCCTTTGCCGTGGTCACTGAGCTGTCTGAGTGCCCCTGGAACCCGGCCCACCAACTGATCCATATTGGCTTGCAGGGGCACAAGGTAGATAAAGGGCAGTTGCCCGACAGCAACCTGGTGTTCCTGCTGGACGTGTCGGGGTCAATGAACGAGCCAAACAAGCTGCCCCTGCTAAAACAGGGGTATCAACTGCTGGTGGAGCAATTGACCGGCCGGGATACGGTTTCGATTGTGGTGTATGCCGGGGCAGCCGGGTTGGTGCTGCCTCCCACCTCCGGCGATGATAAGGCCACCATTTTGCAGGCCATTGACATGTTGGAGGCCGGCGGCTCAACCGCGGGCGGGCAGGGTATCCAGTTGGCCTACCAGGTGGCCCAGGAAAACTTGATCCCCGGCGGCAACAACCGGGTCATCCTGGCTACCGACGGCGACTTCAATGTAGGCCCTTCGAGCGATGCGGAACTGGTGCGCATGATTGAGGAGAAGCGGGACGAAGGCATCTTTTTGACCGTGTTGGGCTTGGGCACAGGCAATTACAAGGACTCTAAGATGGAGCAGTTGGCCGATAAAGGCAACGGTAACTACGCCTACATTGACAATATCCGCGAGGCCAAAAAGGTGCTGGTCAGCGAAATGGCCGGTACGCTGCTGACCATTGCCAAAGACGTTAAATTGCAAATAGAGTTCAACCCGGCCAAAGTTAAAGCCTATCGCCTGATCGGTTACGAGAACCGGATGCTGGCTAAAGAGGACTTTGCCGACGATACCAAAGACGCGGGCGAGCTTGGAGCCGGGCACTCGGTTACTGCGCTGTACGAGATTATCCCTGCGGGTGCGGACGAGGCGGTGCGGCCCACACCTGAATTGAAGTATCAGGAGTCCCAACTTTCAGAAGAGGCTGCCCAGTCCAACGAGTTGATGACGGTGAAATTGCGGTACAAACTGCCCCACGGCGAGCAGAGCATCCTGCTGGCGCAGCCGGTGCTTGATGAAGCGGTGCCGCCTGAGCAGGCGTCGGACAACTTTAAGTTTGCGGCAGCAGTCGCCGAGTTTGGCCTGCTTTTGCGCGATTCTCAATTTAAGGGAGACGCCACCTACGCGCAGGTCTTGGCCTTAGCCAAAGCGGCCAAGGGGCAGGATGAAACGGGCTACCGAGCCGAGTTCATTCGCTTGGTGGAGACGGCTGAACTGCTGCAATAAGGCCAGCTAATAAGTTGGGCCGAAGAATGAAACCCAACCTACCATTCTGAGGCTACGCTACGCTGTCTAATATCTGCCAAATTTGTTCTAGCCAATCCAGATGTTCCGGCTTCATAAGACAGGAGCGCAGGCAGGTGACGTAATCCTGATCCAGGATGACGCCAGGCCAGATGTCTTTTAATAGTTTCGTCGGATAGTTAAAGGTGGCCAAATGTAGGTTAGCTTTCGCGGCACTCTGGAAGATTTCTTTTGATAATTTAGAGATGTCGCTGGCCCGTTTAGCGCGAGGCGCCCAAACCACAATGTCCAATTCCGGTTTGAGTATAGTTAAAAAACGGTTGTCGTTTGAGAGTTTGTGGTAAAGGGTCAACGCGACCTGGCGGGATTTGGCCAGGCTGGCCGCAAACTCGCCGCCGGGAATAGGCGGCAGCAGCCGGTGGGTGGCCCAGAGCGCCACCGCCGAAGCCCCGGCGCGGGAACACTCCAAACTGATTTCGCCCAGGTGTAACTCGGCAGAACTGAAGTAGGTGTAGGGCGAGTCGTGTTTGTAAAATCGGCCTACGCCCGGGTCCTTAAAAAGAATGCAGCCGCAGCCGTAGGGTTGTAAACCGTGCTTGTGGGGATCAATGACCACAGAATCAACCTGACCCAAACGACCAAACGCTTTTCGTGTAGAAATATCAAGGTTATCCACCAAGCTAAAATAACCGCCGTAAGCGGCGTCGGCGTGAAGGCGGAAGCCGTATTTCTCGCGTAGTTCCAAAATTTCCGGCAGCGGATCCACCGAGCCGGGGCCGGTAGTGCCGATGGTGGCCACCACGGCGCCCACCTGTCCTTCATCCAGAATTTTGACCAGGCTGTCAAGATCCATCCGGGCGTGGTTATCGCAAGGCACGGCTTGAAAGTCTAATTGTAGCACCTCCGAGATGCGGCGGTGGGTGTAATGCGCCTGCTCCGAAGCTGCCACTTTCATCCCCGGTTTTAACCGCCCGGCCACCCATAGGGCTTCCAAATTAGCCATTGTGCCGCCGCCGGTAAGATGTCCCAAAAACTGTTTCCAGCCAAACATAGCGGCAAGGTCGGCCACGGCTTCTTTTTCCATCTGAGAGCTGGCGCGACCCCCGTCCAGGGCGTGGTTGTTGGGGTTGATCCACAACGCCAGCATATAGGCCAGCCGGGCCACCGGATGCGGCGGCTTGAGCATTTGCCCGGCGTAATAGGGATGGAAGTAGGGGTAGTTGTTTTGCATCCTTTCGGCCACTGCCAGAAGAACATTTTTGAGACGATCCAGGTCAAGGTTGTGCTCAATATCGGGCAGTTCTGAAAATCCGGTTTCCAGCGTGTTGAGCGCTTGTTCAAGGATAACCAGGCTTTTGGTTTCAAGTTGCATGGGTTTCTCTCCTGATGGATGATATAGTTATTTAGATAATGTTTTGGGGCAGAGATAGAACATTGTCCTGTCTCTACTTGACAAAGCGGGAAGTGTTTGCGGTAGACATCAAAATAACCCAGGTCCAATCTGGATACCTGTAAAAAAGTGTTTGATTATACTGTCTCCCGGCCTGAACAGCAAGCAGGCATTTTGTTGAAACCCTTTCTGGTTTTTAAGAGGCAGATTCTAAAGCTCATAAGGGGGAAATATGAGCCAGGTATTCACTCCCCCCAAAAGCCCATTGTTTCTGGCAAGTGGATTTGTTATACTGAAGTATACTGGTTTCAAACAACTCTGTTTTTTGCACCTTGCCAAATTTTTGCCTTCGCTTTAGGGCGGACGTGTGATGGATACTTTGGGCCTACAATATCGCATTTATCTATTGGCGGTTGACCTGTTTGCGGTGACTGCCCTGGTATTGGGCTTTATCAGTTTTTCCAAACAAGGCCGCAGCGAACGATTGTTCCCCTTGATTCTCCTGGTGATTGGCCGTTCCTTGGCCTTGATTGTTTCCCTGACCAATCTTGACCGCAACCAATTTCTCATCATTGTTGGCGCGTTAGAATCGTTTAGCGCCCTTTGTGTAATTTGGGCCTTAACCGGCCCTACGGCCCAACTCCCTTCACGCTGGCAAGAGTTGATATGGATTGGGGGAGCCATGGCTGTTTTCTTTTGTTTTTTGCCGCTCGCGCCTATTCCCATTTTGGAACAAATTCCCCCCCCAATTTATGGTTTAACTCTGGCCGCGCTGGGCGTTTCGCTCATATTTGTGGTGCAAGGGGAAGCGTGGTGGACTCATCTGGCTCCGCCTATTGTTTTGGCGTTGGCCAATTTTTTTGCTTTGTTGGGTTTGATCTATGTCTCCTGGCTATTTGGCCTGTTGGCTTATGGTATTGTCATTGGCGCCCTTCATTGGGAAGGCGTGCAGACTTATTGGGAAAGCATCAAGGTTTTTCAGGAACGCCAACTTGCCGCGGAAGCGTTGGCTCAAGAAGCAGCTGGCCAGGACCAAGAACGCCAACGATTATTTGAATCCCGCGAAATCATCAGCAACGTGCCTAACTTGAGCCAGGCCATGGAACACATTGTACGCAGCATGGCCCGGATTGCCCGGGTTGACCAGGTGGTTCTGTTTATGCTGGATGTAAGGGCGATGGGCATAGCGCACGTGGTTACGGTTTACAGCCCGGAACGTCCCTTCCATATTACCAGCCGCGACGAGATGATTTTTGAATTAGAACATTATCCCACTTTGCAAAAAGCCGTGGAAGACCAGCAGCAACTATTACTGCCGCAGCAAAATGCAAATGGTTTGCATAAACTATACGCTTTGTGGAATGAAGAACGCACTGGCCCCACGTTGATCCAACCCCTCATGGTGCAAGGACGCCCGGTGGGCGCTTTAATGTTGGGCAATCCGGTCACCCACCGGCCCATCCCTGAACGAGACGCCGCTTTATGCCATAACTTAGCCCCCCAAATTGCCTTGATGGTAGAATACCGCCGGCGTTACCTGGAACTTGAACTCCAGGCCGAGGCCATGGCGGTCACGGTGCAACAACAGTTGAGCCGAACCAGGCAGCGGCAGGTGGGTCAAACCGAACCGGAATCGCTCCCCGAAACAATAGTTGAGCCGGCCCTTGATCTTATTGCGGAACCAACAGCCGGGCAGCCCCTCCCGGCAGTTGCGTCCCCCGTGACTGTTGACCCCGCCGTGGCGGTTGACCCCGCCGTGGCGGTTGACCCCGCCGTGGCGGTTGACCCCGCCGTGGCGGTTGACCCCGCCGTG
>JAFGDY010000143.1 GCA_016931895.1 Anaerolineae bacterium | reverse complement strand
TTGTTCTACAGAGTTAATTATACTAAAAGCCTCTTTTTTTGTCGAGGTTTGCTCGACGCGGCAATGCTCTTGATGAGCAAAAACAGTGCTGCGGCCAATTAAGCAGTTCCTGGATATTGAGCCGTTATTTCTAAGGGCAAATCCGTGTGGTCCACAATGTCGTGCAGCACAGCCAGGGTGGTGCGACCCCGCAATTGGCTTTCCGGCTTTAAGATCATCCGGTGGGCCAGGGTCAGGGGCACCAACTTTTTAATATCATCAGGGATAACGTAATCCCGGCCCTGGATAGCGGCCAGGGCCTGGCTGGTTTTGTAAAGGGCCAAACTGCCGCGCGGGCTGGCCCCCAGGGCCAGGTCGGGATGGTTGCGGGTGGCCTGGATAAGCCGCAGAATATAATCTTCTAATGAAGCCTCAACGTGTATTTGGGCAACCTGCTGGCTGAAGGTCAACAAATCCGGCCCAGGGACTACCGGGGCCAAACTTTCCACCGGATGCGCCTGGCGTTGACTTTTAATAATTTGAGCCTCATCGGCCTGGGCCGGGTAACCAATAGATAAACGCATCAGAAAACGGTCAAGTTGGGCTTCGGGCAAAGGGAATGTGCCTTCAAACTCAATGGGATTTTGGGTGGCCAGCACCAAAAAGGGCCGGGGCAACAGGCGGGTTTTGCCATCAATGCTCACCTGGCGTTCCTGCATGGCCTCCAACAACGCCGACTGGGTGCGCGGCGTGGCCCGGTTGATTTCGTCGGCCAGCAGGATATTGACAAAGAGCGGGCCGGGGCGAAACTCAAACTGGCCCTCGTGCTGCAAAAAAACAGAAACGCCGGTGATGTCGTTGGGCAGCAAATCCGGGGTGCATTGCAAACGGTTAAAATCAACGCCCAGACTAATGGCAATACTGCGAGCCAGCATGGTTTTGCCGGTGCCGGGCACATCTTCTAACAAAACGTGGCCCTGGCACAACATGGCTACCAACAATAGTTCAATCTGTTCTCGCTTGCCAATAATTACTTTTTCCACATTGGCAATAATTTTTGCGGTGAAATTCACAAGGTCGGTGGTCATAGTAATTTTCCTGGTTCTCGAAACATTATACCACAGGTTGAACGGCTAAGGCTATCAGAAAGTAGTCCCAGGGTTAGTGAGCAGGCTCAACGCTCTCCAAAGTTTATTCTTGCGTTGGCAGGGTATCGGATTGATCCCGTTTTGACCGGCGGCGGCGTAACGCGCGCGCCCGGTCTTTTAAGGTTTGGAAGGAATCGGACTCAACAATCTTGTCCACATCTCTTTGCCGCCTGGCCTCGTCAATCTCAATCCGCAGTTGCCGAATTTCCTGGCGCAGGCGCTGTTCACGGCTGTAGGCTTCAAGGGCGGCCACGGCCAGCGAGGAGAAAGACTCCATCATCTGCTGAATATTCTGGTCAAAAGGAATAATCTGGCCGGTTTCACGGTCTTGCGCATTGATCAGTTGCAACACCCCAATCACCTGATCTTCGCTGTTTTTCAGGGGCAAAGCCAGGTGAGAAATAGAGCGGTAATTACCGGCCCGGCCAAAAACCTCGGTACTGGAAAACTCAAATCCTTCAATATGGCCGGCATCGGGGATATTGAGCGTTTGGCCAGACAGAGCCACGTGGGTAGCAATGGTATTTTGGTTTGGTTGGCCCGCTTCATCATAGAGGGGCAACGGGGTCAGCAATTGGGTAAAAGTGACCTCTTTGCCGGTGGCGCCGCCCATGGCCATATTCAGGGGGTCATTGCGCACAATCACAAATTCCAAACGGTTATCTGGGGTACGCAGGTAGAGCACCCCGGCCTGGGCGTGGCAGAATGATTTGGCCTCTAACAACATTGTTTCCAGCAGGCGGTTGTAATCTTTTTCCGAAGCTAACTGCACCCCAATAGGAATCACCACTTCCAGCAGGTCGTCGGCGCGTTGCTTCTCCATTCTAACCTCAAGCAACGTTTGCCGCAGGCGGCCGGTCATATCATTGAAGGTGTGGGCCAAAACGCCAATTTCGTCTCTGGATTCTACCTCGGCCTGCGCTTCCAGGTCGCCGGTTCTGATCCGGTTGGACACATCGGTCAGGCGTCGAACCGGGCCGGCAATATTTCCTCTAAAAATAAAGGCCAGGCCCACCCCCAAAATAAGCGCCACCACACCAATAACCAGAGCCTGAACATTAGCCGTCGTCAGGCTTGATTTACCGGCGGTCAGGTCCATTTCAAGCAACTCGATTTCAGCCTGGGTCATGTCAGACAGCATATTCTGCATTTGCTCCACCAGGGGCACGGCCTGCGCGCTAAAGAGATAAAGGTCTTCACGCCAGCGTTCGCTTTCTAACAAGTCAAAAATTTCATCAGGTAAGTTTAAAAATTCCTCGCGGTTTTTCTGAATTCCATCCAGTAAGGTTTGTTGGCTGAGGCTTAAGGAGTCGCGGTTATTGAATAATCTATCCCAGGCAAATTCATTGGCGGCCAGGTTGCCCTCGTATTCCATCCGATAGATCCGGTTGCGCGTGGTGGCGTAACCGCGCAACGCGGAAAACATTGAGGCAAAGGTACCTTGAAATTGAGCCATATCGCCCAGCAAAGCCATATTTGCCGCCGAGGCTTCTCGCTGCGCTTGCGTTTCGATCATGCTGTTCATATCAATGAGAATGTTACCGGCCAACGAAGAGCCATCGGTGGCCAGCAGGCGATAGGCCGGTTCTCGTTCTAATTGGTCGTTGCGCAGTTCAAACAGCGTTTCCGGCAACGCCCGCCACTCAACAAAGGCGGCCTGGAGTTGTTTCAGGCGTTGTTGATTGGCGGAGCTGAGCAGGTTCGAGATGTTCTCCAGTTCTGCCAGATTAATGGCAAAGGCTTGCTCGGCTTCTTCATAACTGGCGCGATATTTTTCATCGCCCAAAACCAAATAGCTCCAGGCCTCGCTTTGCATTCTAAACAGATTGGTTTGGGCGCGGGCTGCGGCCAACGTGGAAGGAAAACGCACATCACTGGTGCGGGTGATTGTTTCGGTAGCCGGCACACTACCCAGGTAATTGAACACAACAATCAACAGGGTCAGGACGACCAAAATACCAAAACCAATCAGCAGCCTGACCCCGATGCTCAAGTTTTTGAAAAATTTAACTCCCGGCAAGTTTTCTAAACGCCGGGAAGTTGTTACGGTTTCTGTAGCTTGCATTGTCATAATAAACCTTCTTTCCGCTCTTTGTAACTTATTGGGGTAGGCTGCGCCAATCCTTGATATTCCACGTTTCAGAATCCCAGGGGGTGGGATCAAACCCTGCCAGGTTACGGCTGACGGCTGAAATTCGGGCGAAGCGAACGATGGGAATGGTCACAACTTCTTCAGAAAGCATATCGTTCATTTGGATAAAAAGTTCACGCCGTTTGTCGGGATCAAGTTCGGTGCTTGCTTGCTCATAAAGGGCGTCGTATTCTGGATTGCACCAGCGGCGGAAATTAAAACCGGAATAACCGTTTGCTTTTTGCGGGATTTGGGCGCACGTCCAATATTGCAAAAATAGGCCGGGGTCGGGGCTAATGGCCGTCCAATCTGATTCTTGCAGATCAGCCAGAAAACGGCCGTTATGGCCAGGATGGCTCATATCGCTGCCGTAAAAAATGCTAATTGGCGTGAAATCTATTTTGACATCTACCCCTATAGAGCGTAAATCCTTCTGAACAATACGTTGGGTTTCTTGGTGTATCTCGTTTTCAAAGGTTTGGTACAATACGCTTAATTTTTGACCATCCTTGTCGCGGATGCCGTCGCCATCGCTATCTACCCAACCCGCTTCAGCCAATAAGGCGGCCGCCTTGGCCAGGTCAAAGTCATAAAACGTCCGGTTCGACTTGAACTGCGGCGGCGAAACTAAAATGTGCTCTGTTGGTTCGCCGCTCAGGCCATACAAGGCCAAAATAGAGGGGCGATCAATGGCATGCGCAAAAGCCTGCCGCACGGTGAGGTCGCTAAAAGCCGGATGCGGGAATTGTAGACTGGAACGTTCGCCGTCTTCGGTTTCTTTATTGGGATCGGTGAAGTTCAATTCAATTTGGTCAACGGTTGAACCAAAATTAGCCACCACCCGGCTAACACTATTTGCTTCTAATTTTTCTAAATCCTCTGTGGAAATAGTCAAATTCCAGGCGTAATCAACATCGCCGCTTTGTAAGGCTAACCGGGCCGCTTCCGTGGCGGTGCCGCCGCCCCTCACTTCCAGTTTACTAAAGTAGGGTTTGTCTTCCTCTCTAAAGTAGGGATTTGGTTCAAAAACTGTTTTGTTGGTATTGACCAATTCCGTGCCCAAAAATAAAATCTCTTGGGGTTTGATACCCGGCGGGAGAACACGATAGGGGCCGGTGCCGACAGGTTCCAGGTTGGCCGGCGCTTGGCGGGCGTTAGATCCATTGTAAGCCTCAAATTTATGTTTGGGTAGAATCAGCCCATTGTACCCCACAAAAGGTTCCGACCAGGTCGGCGTCTCTTTGGTGAAATTAACTTTAATGGTGTAGTCGTCAATAATTTCTACGTTATCCACTGCCTCATAACTGAGCGAGGTTGTGGAACCCACGTCTGGATTAACGATATACTGATAGGTAAAAAGAACGTCCTCCGCCGTAAAAGGTTCGCCGTCGGACCATAAAACCCCCTGTTTTAGCTTCCAGGTCACCGAACGGCCATCTTTAGCCACCTCTCCATTTTCAATGGAAGGGATTTCGGCGGCCAAAAACGGCACAAGCTGGCCCTCTTTGTCAAAACTGGCTAACGGCTCATAAACAATCCGGCTAACTTCTGCGTCTTTTACAGAAGTAGACAAATGGGGATTGAGGATCGTTGGCGCGTCCCAATACAACATCCGCAACGTTCCTCCCTTGCCACGTTCTGTTGGTTTAACTGTAGGCAAAGGGGTCGGTTCAACCAACGCTTCTTCAGGGGTAGAAACCTGGCCAGTACATCCCAACAGAAACAATAGCAAGATACCAACATACAAAACAGGATGACGATAACTTTTAGCCAATTCTGTTCTCCCTTCTTAATACAATTCACGCCGAGTTATGGCAAAAATCCGGTCTCAAGCCAATAAGAAAAATAGGTTGACAATAGCGCTTGATCTACCGGTGGGCAAACGAGGCCCGTACCGGCCAATCTTTCTTCTACATTTCGGGAGTCATACCGGGGTTCTTTATCTAGCGTATACATCTCAACAATGGTCGTTTTCTCCAGGGTAGACACCGGCTCCAAAAAAATCGGCAAAAGCGAATAGAGGGCATGGTTAGAATCATGCCGGCTCAATTTGAGCAGCTCAATTTGCCAGGACGCATAAGAATCTGCTTGCACTGAATAACCCAGCCTTTGAATTAGATTACAAAATTCTGTTGTAGAAAGCAAATGCGGCGAGTTTAGATGAAAGACATTTGCGCCGGAATTGGCCTGCCGCGACAGGTAAACAATGGCTTGACTCACATAATCCACCGGCGTCAAATGCCAGGCCCCGTCGGGCACAGGCATGCGGCCCAATTGCAGGCAAACCTTGATCAGCCTGGACAAATAATCCCCTGTTTTCCAGACCCCGGTAGCGCTGTGGCCAACAATTGAGCCGGGCCGGTAAACGGAAACCGGCACTCCCCGGGCCCGGGCGATAGACACCAACTGTTCAGCCACCCATTTACTGCGGCAATATCCGTTGAAAAGGGTATCGCTGTGTTGCAGCTCGTCCGTTTCGTAAACAACGCCTCCCTTAAAATAATCCACCGCCGAAAAAACCGCCAGGGTTGAAACGTAATGAACAGGAATCGTTTTGTCTTGAACGGCCAGGCGTAAAATTTCTTGGAGTCCCAGGACATTAATGGGTTTGAGTTTATGGTAGGGATAGACCAGGTTGGTGTAGGCCGCACAGTGATAAATAAGGTCAATTTGACGGGCTAATTGGGCAAATTGTGGCGGCGATAAGCCCAAACACGGCTCAGCCAAATTACCGGCAACAGGCTTGATCCGGGGTTTGAATTTTTCTTCCCACAGCCGGCATATCTCGAGATTAGTTTGAATCCGCCGGTAACCGTCCTCCACATTGTCAGCCCGAACCAGGCAATAAATATCGGCCTGGGTTTGCCGCAAAAGTTCAAAAAGAAGAAACGCGCCCAAAAAGCCGGTCGCGCCGGTCAGAAAAATCGAAACGGGCGCGGCAGCGTCCGCGGGGGCCGTCGCCACGCCAGGCGTTTTGGGTTGAATAGCAGCGTCGAGAACGGCCTCTGCTTCCAGATCAACCTCACGGCCAATAATGTTGGCATGGTTACGAATAGCCCGGATGGTTTCGGCCAATCCGGCGACGGTAGCCCCTTGAAAGAACTCGCGGATGGGCAAATCTATCTGAAACATTTGCCGCACCCGGAGGATGAGTTGGGTGACCAGCAGTGAATGTCCGCCCAATTCAAAAAAGTCGTCATAAACGCCCACATTTTTCAGGCCAAGTGTCTCGGCCCAGATGTTAGCCAACAACTTTTCAACCGGGCTGCGGGGAGCGACGTAATTTTTTGGCTCGGCGGAAATGGCTTCAGGAACGGGCAAGGCGCGTTGGTCAATTTTACCGCTGGCGCCCAAAGGAAAAGCATCGAGCGGCACAAAAACTGAAGGGAGCATATAATCCGGGAGATATTGCGCCAGGTAATGGCGCAACTCGTTGGCCGATAGAGACGAATGTTGCTGAAATACCACGTAGGCCGCCAGCCGACTGTCGCTCTCGTTATCCTCCCGGAGCATGACAACTGCCTGTTTGATGGCCTGGTGCCGGTTTAACAGGGCCTCGATTTCACCCAATTCAATGCGAAAACCGCGCAATTTAACCTGATGATCAAGGCGGTCCAGATATTCAATGTTGCCGTCCGGCCAATAGCGGGCGATGTCGCCGGTTTTGTATAGACGCGCGCCAGGTCGGTCAGAAAAAGGATGGGGGATGAATTTTTCGGCGGTTAAGTCGGGCCGGTTCAGATAACCGCGCGCCAGGCCGCCGCCAATGTGTAACTCGCCCGGCGCTCCTACCGGCAGAGGTTGTAGTTGCGCATCCAGGATATAAGTTTGCAAATTGGCAATAGGACGGCCAATTGCCGCCGCGTTTTGCTTTAATTCACGGTCACAGAGCCAAAAGGTGGCATCTATGGTGGCTTCGGTAGGGCCATAGGTGTTGTATAAATCTATTGAAAATTGTTGGTAGAATTTTTTTATGAATTCAAGCGGCAAGGGTTCGCCGCCGGGAATAACATACTTGAGCGAACGGCATTTTTTGAAGTCACGTTCTTCTAACAGAACACCCAACAAGGAGGGGACTAACTGCAAAGTGGTAATCCCCTGTTCCATAATCACTTTA
Source organism: Anaerolineae bacterium (assembly GCA_016931895.1). Taxonomy (NCBI): domain Bacteria; kingdom Bacillati; phylum Chloroflexota; class Anaerolineae; species Anaerolineae bacterium. The sequence goes on along the minus strand of JAFGDY010000143.1, from coordinate 14,922 downwards.
ACCAGGTAATGGCTGTCTTTATGCCCATCGGGTTGAGCCAGCACTAAACGCGCCCCATTGAACAGGGGGGCGAAAAACTCACATACCGAAGCGTCGAAACTGAAAGGGCTGCTTTGCAAAACGGCGTCGCCTTCAGTGAGGGGGAACGCATCTTGCATCCAAAACATATGATTACACCCTGTGTGGTGGGTAATGAGCGTTCCTTTGGGCTTGCCCGTAGACCCCGAAGTATAAATCACATAAGCCAAATTTTCGTCCGTGACCCCACTGGCAGGATTGGCCGTATCTTCCGGCGTTATGTCGGGCCAGCCGGTATCCAGGCAAATAACCTGCGCCGTAAGTTCCGGCAGGGTTTTCAGGAGGTGGGCTTGAGTCAGCAAGACCGGCGTTTGGATGTCGTTTAACATGAAGGCCAAACGTTCTTTAGGATAAGCGGGGTCCAGCGGCACATACGCCCCGCCGGCTTTGAGAATCCCCAACAAACCCACAACCATTTCCAAAGAACGGGTCATGTAAATCCCCACCAGCGTCTCCGGCCCGACGCCCAGTTTTTGCAGCCGGCGCGCTAACTGGTTGGATTTGTCGTTCAACTCCTGATAGCTGAGTTGTTGATCGGCCTGTCTTTCGGAATCAAGGGCGGGCAAGACAACGGCGATGTTATCAGGCGTGCGTTCAACCTGCGCTTCAAATAACTGATGTAAACATTTGTCGCGCGGATAAAAGACCGCCGTATCGTTCCACTCAACCAAAATTTGCCGCCGTTCCGCGTCCGTTAACAGGGGCAAAAGGGAGATGCTTTGATGCGGGTCGGTCACAATTCCGGCCAAAAGCGTCTGGAGATGCCCGGCCATCCGGGCAATAGCCTCCTCGCTAAACAGACCGGCGCTATATTCAAAGGAACCAACCAGCCCGGCTGCGCTTTCAAACATTTCCAATGAGAGGTCAAATTTGGTGGTGTCATTGTCTATCATGCGCAAAGGCGTGGCAGTCAGGCCCGGCAGGCGCAACAAACCGCCAAACTCGCCGGTGGGCGGCTGCAGCACAAACATTACCTGAAATAACGGCTGCCGGTTCAAATCCCGCTCCGGGTGAAGTTCGGCCACTAATTTGTCAAAAGGCGTATCTTGATACGTTTGGGCCTCTAAAGTGACCTCTCGCACCCGGCGCAATAACTCCAAAAAGTTTGGCTGGCCGGATAAGTCGGTGCGAAAGACAAGGGTGTTGACAAAAAAACCGATCAAGTTTTCGACTTCGCGCCGCATGCGATTGGCGCCGGGCACGCCCACCAGAATGTCAGCCTGGCCGCTGTAACGGTGCAGCAAAACCTTGAACGCAGCCAACAGAGTCATAAACAGCGTGACATTTTGTTCCTGGCTTATTTTTTTCAAACTCTCGGTGAGCGCTTGAGATAAGCCAAATTCATATTTTTCCCCCCTAAATCGCTGCTCGGTAGAGCGAGGATAGCCGGCGGGTAGTTGCATAACGGGTAATTCGCCGCCGAGTTTTTTCCGCCAATAGGCCAAGCCCTGCGTCCCGGCTTCGGCAAAATGCTGCCTTTCCCAGGCGGCAAAATCGGCAAATTGGATGGGCAACTCCGGGAGCGCCTCAGCCGTCCCGTCTCCTGTGCGGGCCTGGTACAGGGTAGATAGTTCATGGCAAAAGCGGTCCATAGACCAACCATCAAAGATGATGTGGTGGAAATTGAAATATAAAATATGTTCTTGGTTGGCCAGGCGGAACAACTTGGTTCGCAGCAGCGGCCCCTGGGCCAGGTCGAAAGGTCGCCGGGCATCCTCGGCCATCCATTGCTCCGCTTCGGCCGGCGTACAATCAACAACCGCCAATTGGTAATCCGTTGCTGCCTGGATAACCTGAACAGGATACTCGCCCTCAATATCAAACGTGGTGCGCAAGCTTTGGTGACGGCGGATGAGTGCCCGCAGACTTTGTTCCAGGGCCTCGCGGTCAAGCGGGCCGCTTAAACGGGCGGCCAGGGGGATATTATAGGCGCAGCTTTCAGGCTGCAATTGTTGAAGAAACCAAAGCCGCTCTTGCCCAAACGACAACGGAAGCAGCTTATCTCGTGAGACAGGTTGAATCGGCGACGTATCCGTAAGAGCAACTGTTTCGGCCTGGCGCAGGAAGGCGAGAATTTCCGGCTTGCGCCGGCCAAGTTCGGCGCGCAGTTCAGGCGTCAACGCGCCGGCGGGGGCGCTGTAGCGCAAGTTGTCGTTGTCGGCCCAAAGCTTTATATCTAAAGCGCGTAAATGGGATAAAAATTCTACAACATTCATAAAACGCCTTCTTCGCGTTTGCCTTCAAGCATTTCCTGGGCGGTTTGAGCAATCCAGCGAAAAGTTTCGATGTGTTGGGCCAGGTTGGCAATGGTGGGGGCTTCAAACAGGCTGCGCAGGGGGATTTCCACGTTAAAGGCGTCTCTAAGTTGGGAGAGCATTTGCGTGGCCAGCAGGGAGTGGCCGCCTAACTTAAAAAAGTTATCATTCACGCCCACCTGTTCCACGTCCAAAATCTGGCTCCAAATATCGGCCAACTGCTGCTCCAAGGCATTACGGGGGGCCAGATAGGCTTCGGCCCGCGCGTCTTGCTCCAGATCAAGGGCCGGGAGAGCCTGGCGGTCAACCTTGCCGTTGCCGGTCAAGGGCAGGGCGCTGATAGAGACCAGCCGGGAGGGCAGCATATATTTGGGCAGCCTGGCCTGCAAAAAGCTTTTCAGTTCATTGAGCAGGGGGTCTGTTGATTGAGTCTGCAAGGCCGGCACAAAGTAAGCCACCAGGCGTTTATCACCCTGCGCGTTTTCGCGGATAACCACCACGGTATCTTGCACCGCGGGATGTTGTTTTAATGTTGTTTCGATTTCGCCGGGTTCAATGCGGTAGCCGCGGATTTTAAGCTGGTGGTCAAGCCGGCCCAAAAATTCAAGGTTGCCGTCGGGCAGGTAGCGGGCCAGATCCCCGGTTTTATAAACCCGCCTGAACTCCGGCGCGTCCGGCAATTCCGGCAGGTCTAATTGAATAAATTGGGCCGCCGTTAAATCGGGGCGATGCAGATAGCCCCGCGCCACGCCGTGGCCGCCGATGTAGAGTTCGCCGGGCACGCCGACCGGCACGGGCTGGAGGCGGCGGTCTAAAACGTAAAGTTGGGTATTGGCAATGGGGCGGCCAATGGGCACTACGCCGCTCGCCGCCGTATCAGGCGGCACTTCGTAAACGCAGCAGCCGACCACGGTTTCGGTGGGGCCGTATTCATTGACCAGCCGGGTGGCGGGGGCGTTTTGCTGCCAAAAGGCCAGGTGTTCCGCCCGCAGCGCCTCGCCGCCAATTACCAGACAATGAGCTTTTCCGGCCACTTTGTCGGCCGGAAGCGTCTGGCTGAGAGCGTCCAGATGCGCCGGAGTGATCTTGACCAGGCTGAAGTTGTCTTTGAGCCGCAGAATGGTGCTGAGCGCCTCGCTGCCCTGATCGTGCAACAGCGTTACAGTGCGACCGGCCAAAAGGGGCAAGAGCAGGCCGGTAATGGTCAGGTCAAAGCTGATAGAAGAATGAACCGGCGCGCCCCGGCCCTGGGCCACCCGGTAGGCGGTCACGGCCCAGCACAAATAGTTGGTCAGGCCCCGGTGCAGAATGGCGGCGCCTTTGGGCTGCCCGGTTGAGCCGGAGGTATAGATGACGTAGGCCAGGTGGTCGAGGGTGACGGTTTCCGCTAAATTTTCGGCGCTATGGCGAGCAATAGTGGGCCAGTCGGCATCCAGGCAAATCATGTGGGCCGGGCCGGGATTTAAGCGGTCAACCAGATGGTCCTGCGTGACCAACACGGCGGCCTGGCTGTCTTGCAACATAAAGCGCAAACGTTCCGGCGGATAGTTGGGGTCCAAAGGCAGGTAAGCCCCGCCGGCCTTAAGAATACCCCATAAACCCACCATCATCTCCGGGCAACGTTCGGCGCACAGGCCAACCAGGGTTTCCGGGCCAACGCCCAACGTTTGCAGATAATGGGCCAATTGGTTGCTGCGCCGGTTCAATTGGGCATAAGTTAGTTGCTCGCCTTCCTGCTCTACCGCCATCTGATCCGGCGACAGGGATACCTGACGCTCAAACAAACGATGCGCCGGCAGTTGGGGATAATCGGCCTGGGTATCGTTCCAGGCCAGCAGGATTTGGCGGCGCTCGGCGGCGGTCAATAAGGGCAACTTCCAGAGAGGCGCTTCCGGCCGGGCGATAAGCCCGCGCAGGAACGTGACAAATTGGCTCACCAGCCGGGCCACGGCGTCATCGCTCAGAACGTGCGGGTTGTAAAACCATTGACTGGCGGCGTTGTCCGGCGAAACAACAACGGCCAGGGCTATGTTTGGGGGCGGTTGGTAAGCGGGCGGATGATCCACCTGGGTAATGAGAACGGACATGGCCGGCAGCCGTTTGAGCTGGGGATACCGGGCCACCACATCGCGGGCATAGGTGAGCCGCCGGGTGGTCAAATCTAGCTCTGCCCGGATGGCTTGCTGATTTTCGGCAAAAGTGGACTCCAGGTTGAGCTTTAGGGAGAGGGGCACGGAGGCGGCAAAAAAGGCGTCGAATTCAGCCCGGGCGCGGGGTTGGAAAGCAAGAGCAAACGCCGCCGTATCGCTCAAACGGGCCAGGTAGGCGATGAAGGCGCTGGTTAAAAAGTCATCATTTTGACCGGCCAAAAAAGGTTCAATTTCTTCCGGCAAAGATAGAGGGCGGCTGGTAAATTCCCCCAGTTGAGCAGCCGCCGGGTTGGCGTAAGGCAAGGCCACCGGTTGCAGGCCAGCCAACCTTTTCACCCAAAATGACTCATGTTTGCAAATCTGGTTATTTTGAGCGGTAAGCCGATCGGCAGCGTCGGGGGCCAGGTCGTCGAGTTTGCGGCCGGGCTGCAAGTCAAATTGTTGGGCAAATTCGGCCAGGGGCAGGGGTTGGCCGTCAACGGTCAACAACTCTTGCAAAACAACCTCGTGGGTAGCCGTGGCAATGGTCAGGGTTCGGTTGTCCATTTGGGTAATAGTGCCGGGCAAAGCGTCACTTTGGGAGGCAAGTTTTTTCAGGTTGGAGAGAAGGACAAACTCACCGCCCACCGCGACTTTGGGCAAACCCAGGTGGTTTGGATAGTCGCCAAAGGTCAGGGCGCGCACCAGGGCGTCAATTTGCTCGGCGGGCTGCTGCCACGAAATAACGCCGCCGGCCGGGGGGCGTTTGTACAGGGGAAAATAGCTGCGTTGGGTTAAGTCTTGGGGCGTTGGCTTTGCCCGGTGGTGGGCCAGGTCGTCCACGAGTTCCCGGAAAGCGCGGATGGCGGCTTCGTAACACTTGGTATTGAGGGTAAGGGCGGTTTCAGTTGGGGCAATGTCAACCAGGCGCTGTTTGAGAATAGCGCCGGCGTCAATTTGTTCGGTCATAATATGCCAGGTGATGCCGTGTATTTTTTCCCGGTTCATAATCGCCCACGAGGTGGCATACATTCCGGCGTATTTGGGCAGGGGGGCGTCGTGATAGTTGATGGCGTATTGCTCCGGCAGGGTTAATGTTTTTGCCGGGAGAACGTAACTGTTGACAACGCTAAATAAATAATCAAAAGGTTGCTGCCCCAGCAGAGCCGGCAAATCGGCCGTGGGTTGATAAGCGGGCAGGTTATGGCTAACGGCCCATTGGTTCAGGGTAGGGTCTGCGGAGATGACGCCGTAAATGTCAAATTCAGCCTGCAAAAGGATAGTGGCGCACTGGATAGGCAGCGTGCCCTCGCCGATGATAAAACAACGCAACTTCTTCATTGGTCAAACTTATCAAACAATTTGTGCAGTTCGCGGGGTTTGGCCCGGGTCAGCTCAACCACCTGGTCATTCATTTCGCGCAGGCGTTGGCTCAACACATTGATCAATTCCAGGGACATATCGGGGTACTGGCGGGCCAGGGCAATCAGCGGCTCGCGGCGCAGGCGTAAGGTCAGGGTATCTTGAAGAGCGATGGCCGAACTGGCATACGGGCTGTTATCAAACAAATTCATTTCGCCAAAATAGGAGTGGGCGTCAATGGTGGACAGGCGGGCAAAGGAGCCTTTCCGTTTGCCTTCTTTTTCAATGGCCACTTTGCCGCTGACCACCACGTATAGGGTGCCTCCGGTTTCTCCTTCGTTAAAAATAGGGGTGCCCTGTTCAAACAGCTCTTCTTCGCAAACATTGGCCAGCGTTCTGAGTTGGTCAATGGTCATGCCTTGAAAGAAGGGCACTTTTTTTAGAAAAATCACTTTTTCAATGGTCGAGAGCATAAACTCCTCCTCATTGACCACAACTTCACGTTGCGCATCTTTGACCAGGCGATTGACCATTATGGCTGCCAGGTGGACTTCGGCAACGTCCAGGCCGGTCATCATCCGTTTGGCCGAGCGAGCGGCCATGCGCACATCGGCTTCAGGGTCGGTTAAGGCTGTTTCGATGATATGGTTGATCTTTTCTATTTCCAGGGGCGGCAGCTTTGGGCCGACCCCACCGGGGGCGCTGACCGGCGGGCCAGAAGTTTCCACCGGTTGCGCTTCGGTTTTGGCTGTCTCGCCGGTGAGAGCGGCAAACACATCGGGCATGCGCTTGCGGCGGGAACGTTGAGATTGGCTTTCTGCTTCGGTTTTGTCGCCAAGAAGATCAAGAATATCCGGCGGTCGCCGGCGCCGCGCCTTTGGTTTTTCTGCCGTTGTCTGATCCTGCGTTGAAACACCGCCAACCAGGTCTGTTAGCCGCTGCGCCGGCGGCCCTGTTGGCGGCGTAGCCGCCTCATCAACAGCTTCGGGCTGCATCATGGCCCCGGCCATTTCCCCCAGGGCAAAAACCATTATAGCCCGCAGCCAGCTATCGTTTGTTTGGGTAAAGAGTTCTATCACTTGGGTAGCTGTGGGAGGGTCCATTTCCCAGGTTTCGGCGCTGAGGTCCAACATGTAAGCCGGTTCAATGTCTGGATCGTAAAGCGGGCTAATCAACCGGGCCGTTTGGGGGGTAGTAAGCGATTCTAACGCTTCGATGGCATTGGCCCGCATCAGGGCATCTTCACTGCGCAACGACTCGGTAATAATTTTGATGGCATCACCGCCGTGCAGGGCCGAGAGCAGGTAAAAGATTTCAGCAAGTAAATGCCGGTTTTGTTCCCGCAGGGTACTTTGTAAAACCACAATACTGGTATGATGGGCGAAAGGCGCCAGCGCAGCCAAATAGCCGTGCTGGCGGTAGATGGCCAACAGGTTGCCGGTAAGATGGGGCAGGATAAGCGCCCCGTGCTCATTTTTGTCAATCCGGGTGAGGATAACGGCCGCAGTTTTGCGTAAGTTTGGATCAGGCGAATCCAGCAGGGGGTGAATAACAGGGATTACGGATTTGCCCACCTGAACCATCATTTCAATGGCTGCCAGGCGAACCTGGGAGCTGGCGTCATTGAGCGCGTTTACCAAAATGGGGTGCGCTTCTCGTTTGGCCAAACGGCTATACACCACCAGGGTAGCCTGCCGAATCCGCTCAACCGGGTCTTTGACCAAAGGATTAATTTGCTGAATGACGATGTCGGCCAATTGTTCGGTCAATTGATTTTCCGATACTTTTTCCACCGCCAACATAGCCTGTAAGCGGACTTCGTCGGCGGGGTCGGAAAGATGGGGGGTCAGGTTAAAAACCGATTTGGTGACCCCACTCAGGCTACGAGAGGTTTGAACATAGGCCACCCGGCCCTGAATCAAAACGCCCCTGGCCCGGCGGTGGGGATTCTCGTTGGCCAGAAGCTGGGCCAGCGTTTGCCCGGCTGCGGGAAAAGCGTAAAAATTCTCGGCGCGAGTCAGGCTTGAAAGAATTTGGGTTTGCACTTCTAAATCGGGGTCGGCAAGCATGGGCAAGGCCATGTTCAAAAATTGGGGGCTTTCCAGGCCAAACAAACCTTCCAAGCCCAACAGGGCGGCCTGTTTCAGCCGGCCGTTGGGATCGGCCAATAAATCAGTATAGAGCTGCCGCACTTCGTTGCCCCCAATATCGGCGGCAACGATGACGTCAATAATGCCGGCCTGGGTTTCGGGGTCGGTTGCAGTTCTGGCCGCATTCACCAGAATTTTTGTGGCTTCACTACCCCCTATTTGACCGATAAGATTGGCCATAAAGATGGTGAATTGCGGGTCGTCGCTTTCTGCCAGCCGCTGCTGTAGCAATTTAAGGGTGGTTGGATCGGCCACGCTGAACTCCGAACCCCGTTGTAACAACAAGAAGGAGTAGTTTTCCTGTTCCAGCATTTTCAGCAGGGCCTGGCTATAGAACTTACGAACAATCAAGGTGCCGCCCAGATAGGCCACCGCCAAAACGCCAATGAGAACAATGATGAGCCATGCCAGCGTGGGCATAAAAATGATAAATAAAAGCAGGAGCAAACCGCCAAGCAACGACCCGGCCGGCGAAAGTAGGCCGTTTATAAAAGCGCGCACCCGGCCTTTGACTCGCGCGGAAACGGCGTTGTAGAGCAAACCCTCGATGGGATATTGAAAGGCCAGTTGAAAATCGCCGCGATTGACATAAGCGGCGGCAGCCGTAAACCAACCGGGGCGCACAATAAGCCCGGCGCACACGGCCAAATTGCCTACCGGAAAAATCAGGCTGGCATTGCCCAAACCCAAAAAACCGATGATGCGGCTAAGGCCAAACAGCAGGATAGGCACCACAAAAAAGTTAGCAATCGCGCTCAAACCGGCCAAAAAAGCGGCAAATTCCGCGGCGTTGTCGTATTCGCGCAATAGGAGTTCTGTGGACCTATACTCCAGCAAGGCCAGCAGGGCCATCAGTAATAAAGTGCTGATAGCCATCCACAGCAAAAAAGTTGATTGGGTAGTGTAACGAAAACCCTCTTTTACATTATCAAGGTACGAGGGCTGCTGTTGTAAACTCCCGGCGCCAACCGGTGTTTTGGCGCCGGCCTGGCGGCCTTGTAGAATGTAGGGCAGCAGCCAAACAACGGCCATCATCGCCAGATGGGTCAACAACCAGGCCCCAATAATACCCTGGGGGTTATTGGAAAACAGACGGTTCAAAGCGGGCATAATCAGCCCGGCCACAATCCCACCCACCCGATAACCGGCGTTGATAATGGGCAAGGTACGTTTGGCCGTTTGAGTATTAAAAAAGTTATTAAAATAGGTGGTTTGGTGAGGATTGATGACGGCAATGGTGGCAAAACCCAGGAGATAGAGAAAGGGATAAGCCACAGCCGGCAGGTTTAGCCGCAGCATAAGCAAACCCAGGATAATCCCGCCAACCTCAATAACAAAAATAAGGTTGTGTAATTTATCGTCGGCCAGGCGGTCTACAAAGGGGGCGTAGGCAGCGCTGGCTACAATGGAGAGAATGGCCACCAGGCTGATAATCCAGGGCAGCGTTTCCAGGCCGTTTTTTTCGCTTAAAAAACCGGCATAGGTGATGGTAGTGCCCCACACAAAACCCACGCTGCTCAAGGTAGCTATCAAAAACAATAGCGACACCAGGGGCCATTCACCGGGGCGAATGTTAAATAATCGGTCAAAAAAACGCGCGCTTTTTTGAAAAATCTGCATTTTGGAAGGCTTCAAAAAAAGAAGGCTGGTTCAAATCGGATGTGTCAAATAATAGTGTACCAAACTCTGATAATATCTTCAAGTAAGAGAGGCGCTATCATCGGGTGAGGAAACGTACGGCGAAGCAACAACTTTTTTGCCCGCAGGCAAAAAAGCTAACCACAACAGCCCAAATGTTTAAATAAGCGGGGATGAGGCGTTACTCTTTATCCTCATCAACAACATTGTCCAGATTAGACCAAAAATCCGACGTCAGGCGGCCACGTTTGCGGGCAAATTGGGCTTTGTACCACAATTCGTTTTTAACTTCAACGGTGCGCACATAGCCCTTCTCTACCAACTCGGCCAGCATTTTTCGCGCTTCCGGGGGCGTTTGGCCTAATTCCTCGGCTATCTGCGTTAGTTTCATGCCGTTGTGACGGACAATTTTTTTAATAACCGAAGCCAGCGCCGGGGGCAAATCCAACAGGTCAGAAGGAGAAATGCCTTCCTGTCGCTCGCGCGAATCAAGCTCATCCTGTAAGCGATTAAAAAGGCCCATTAGTAAATCTCCGGCATTGGAATAGGCTCGGGCTGGGGCTTGCAAGTGCCGCACCACAACACATCAGACACCACGATTGTTTTTGGCGTATGGTGCTCGCCCACGTAAACGGATAGAATAATGGGCATCTTGCTGTAGTGATCTTCGCAAACGCCTCTGCCGCAAAACTTGCAGACCCCCCTGGCCGGTTTATCACATTTATGACAAAGCATGTTGGCATCCAGTAAAAAAGATTTGCAAGAAACAACTAACTGGCCATTACCTGTTCGGCAATCTGCACAATGGTTTGACTCCACTCGTGATCAGGTTCACGCAAAGAGAAAAGATCGGCACTGGACAGACGCGCCACATCGGTAGAGAGGGGCAGCACCCCCGCCACCGGCGTGCTGTAGGTATCCTGGACCTGTTTGGCCAGCGCCTTAAAATCATACTCCGGCAGGGCCTTATTGATCACCAGGAAAAGGTTGGGAATATCCAGTTTCCGGGATACATCCACCGTCACCGCCGTCCCCTGAATATCCTGGCGGTCGGGGCGCATGATCAAAAGCAGAACGTCGGAAATGGCAATTGACAGCAACGTTTCTTCGTTCAGGCCGGGGTGGGTGTCAATAAAGAAATAATCCAGGTTAAGATTTTCAATCGCGTCCTGGAAACCATCACTCAACATGCCCACGTCATAGCCTTCGCGCAGCACCTTGGCGATCTCGTTTGGTTTGATGGAGGAGGGAATGAGATATAGAGTGCCCTGGGGCAAACCGGTCCCGCCATCGGGCATTTTGAGTTTGGCTCCCACGTCATAAACAGCCGCCTCAATACTACATTTACCCCACAGGTAATCGTTGAGCGACAAACCCACATCGTCTTCTTCCATTCCAAAAAGAACGTGAATGCCCGGCGACTGGATGTCGGTATCCACAATCGCCACGCGATTGCCGCGCAGAGCCACCTGGGCCGCGATGTTGGCCGTTGTATTGGATTTACCTGTACCACCACGGAATGAGTGAATAGATACTATTTTTGACACCGAAGTCTCCTTAATATTATTTAACGTAAACCAACCACCCTTATTAGCCTACTGCAACATGCGCTTTTTTGCAAATATTTCGCTGCTACTTAACGCTGTTCAGGCCAGCGCCCGGCCCAAAACCCCGTTAGTAAACTGGCGCAGCCACACTTTATATTCGGTCAAGGCCTGGCCCGTGGACAATGTTTGAACCAACGATTCCAACGCTTCTTGCGCCGGCTTTTCGGCCAGCGGCAGGGCGGTTTGGGCTATTTGCAGCGCGGCGTCTGTTTGACCACCCTGGGCCAGCAGCCAGGCCCTGGCCCCTGCCGCCCAGGGACGCAGGGGTGGCTCAAATTCGGTTTGTTCCAGGCGGGCCAGATCGCCGGATAACACGGCCTGTTTACCCAAAGCGTCGGCGCTGCCCAACTCAATAGCCTGGCTATAAGCAGCCACCGCCGCCGCGTAATCTCCCTGTAGAGCCAGGGCATCCGCCCGGCCCTCGGCGGCCCGCAGTTGCGTAGCCGGGGATACCCCGGATAACTTCAACACCTGGTCATAATACTCAATGGCCCCGGTGTATACTCCCCGTTCTCGCGCTTTGTCTCCGGCCCGGCAGCCATATTCCGCGGCCTTTTTTACCTCTGAGCCGCGCAAATAATGATAAGCGATCAATTCCAGCGACGTTTCCGGCTTGTTGTTAACCAACCAATCACCGGCCTGGGTATGCCAGGTTTGTCGCTGCGAGTAGGAAAGCGTTTCATAGATGGTTTCGTGCATCAAGGGATGGGTAAAACGATAACCGGTTTCCCCCACCCCGGCCACAAACGCAGTTTTAACGGTTTCCTCCAACGCAGCCAACACTTCCGACTCGTTCACCCCTTTTTGATATAAACTCAACAACGCTTCGCCGGTAAAGGACGAGCCAAGCACGGCCGCCCGTTTGAGCACGTCCTGCTGCGCCATTGGCAACTCTTCAAAACGGGCCAGCAATACCTCGTGCAGCGATAGCGGCAGGGTGGGCACCTGGCCCGACCACCGTATCTCTCCGGTGTCCCGGTCACAGAGGATGGCGCCCGATTCCTGTAAAGCCTGGCCCAAGGCTTCAACATACAGGGGAATGCCGCCGGCTCGCTCGCAAATCCATTGGGCCAGGGCATCGTCGCCGATGTGTCCATTGAGTGCTCTTTCGGCAATCTGAATAACCGCGTCGCCGGCCAGGGGGGGCAATGGCAACGGCGACACATTGGCTCCGGCCAGCGGCTCGCGCCCGGTCAAAACCAACAAACAGGCCATTTGTTTAATTTGCCGCAATAAATCGTTGAGCAAAATAAATGATTCGTTATCCAGCCATTGCGCATCTTCCAAAATAACCACCAAAGGTTGTTTTTCTGTTAATCTGGCTAAAAGTTTAATGATCACCCGCGGGCCGCTCACTCGCTCTGCCAGCTGCTGCCACACCGTTGGGCGTTCGGTTGGCTTTCGCACCGCGGTAGCATCATCGGGCGCCAGCCTGCTTTTGAGTAAAGCTTCCAACGTGGCGGGAGAAGAACCTGGCGCCGGTCTTGTCTGAACCCGGCCGCTTAAAGTGGCCGCCAGTGAAGCTTCTTTCCGGGGAGAAGAGCCAGTCTGCCGCTTTTTTGACGATTCAACCGCAGGCAAGCCTAACAAATCGGCCAAAGCATATTCCAAGGCCGGCAGATCCAACCGGGTCAAGGCTTCGGCCAGGCGAATACGCTGCTCGGCGGGGTTGGCGTTTTCATCAAGATCAAGCCAACCGGCCACCAAATCAAGCCAGGGAAAGAGAGGGATATATTTGCCATGTGGCTGGCAACGGCCCATCAGCACCTTCAACCCGCGCCCCTGCGCCACCGCCGCCAGGTCGGCCATCAACGAAGTTTTGCCAACGCCGGTCTCGCCGCTGACCATCCAGGCCTGGCCCCCGCTTTTTGCTGCCAGGGCGTCCACCGCTTCGGCCAGCCGCTTTTGCTCAGACTCGCGGCCCACCAGCGGGCGTTCCAGGGGCAACAAGCGCGTGCCGCGCCGCATTTTACGCACATCAACAATTACCACCGGCCCTTCTATGCCCTTCAGCTTGATTGCGGGCAGTTGTTCGCCCACAAAAGCGGCCTGGGTATCGGCCCAGATGTCGGCGTCCAGAATCACCTGACCAAATTGGGCTTTGCTCATCAGGCGGGCGGCTCGATTTACGGCCGGCCCGGCGGTCACGGCCTCGCGGCGATAGGTAGCCCCAATTTCGCCCGTAAAAACCAGGCCGTGGGTAATGCCGCCTCGCTGTTGCAGCGGCGGGTCCAGATTGAATTCACGGTTCACCTGTTCCAGGGCGCGGGCCAGTTGCAACGCCGCCGAAACAGCATAACGTTTGGTGCCTTCGTGCGCCCGCGGCGCGCCATAGGTATTGAGCAAGGTAAAACCTTTGGCATAAGTGTCAACCTGGCTAATCACGCCCTCGTGCCGGTTGACAATTTCCTGGGCCTGGACAAAATAACGCTGAAAAGCGACCGTGACTATTTCTGGCCCTTGATTTACGGCCAAATCTTCCAGGCCATACACGTTAATAAACTGCACCGCCACCGGGCGGAACTCCGACTCAAGCTGGCGCTGGCGACCGGCGTTGACCAAACGGGCCAGGATGTCTTCGGCCAAAAATGGGGCCAACTGCTCAACCCGCTGCAAACTGGCTTCCAGCGTTTCCAGCACTTCGGTGATGGTCAACCCCAAAATGGCCGATCCACCCACCTTGCGGGTGGGCAAGGAAATTTCATAATCGCCCAGGGCCTCGCCCAGGTTATCAATCACTACCGGCCCGGTCAGGGTAAAACGATCCCGGATAACGGCCTGCGCCTTTGGCCCGGCAATCACCTGGCCCGGTTCGCCCAGGCCCTCGGCAGCGGTGGCTTCGGCCGTAGCCGGGCCGCTGACCAATAATTCCATCCGGTGGGGGGAACCAACCACCCCGGCGTAGGCCAGGCCGCGTTCAACCCCAATACTCATGGTCAGGCTGCAAGGGCCATATTCGGTGTCGAAGGAGGCAAAGGGGACAATGGCCCGCTCCATGCGTAAAGCGGCCCGGGTGGCTTGAAAAACGTCGTTGGCATGCTCCTGCCGGGGAAAATAGGCCAGCACCGCATCTCCGGCAAAAATCAAAAGGTCGCCCCCGGAAGCGGTAAGCGGCTCCAGGATGCTGCTAAAGAGACGATTCATGATTTGATTCATGATTTCGCGGCCCCGGGTATGTCCCTGTTTAGACAACAACTCCGTTAAGGCCGTAAAGCCGGTAACGTCGGCAAAAACAAACGTGCCCTCTAAAAGTTCGCCATAGGCCTGGCCGGGGGTGGGGTCAAGTTCAAGCAGATAATGGGGGGTGTAGTCTAGCAGCACCCGATAGAGGGGGTCCAGGGAGCGGGTGGCATCAACCAATTTAAGCGCAATCTGGCGCTGCGCTCTTCTATCGTCAAATTGATCAAGCTCTGCCGGCAATTCTCTTAAACGGTTGAACAAATTAGCGGGCAGGTAACGGGCTAAACGGGGTAAAAGCGCGACCCAACGTTGGGAGTTGGTTGGAGATGCGGTCATGGCTCAATCCACATTGAATAATTCTGGCTTAACTTATTTAAGTTTACCAGTGGGTGAGGGCCTTGTCAATATGGCCGGGGCTGATATAAAATTAGAAGTTAGAACTCGACTTTTGCAGTGACATAAGATTTAACATTAACAAGAAAATATGGGATAATAAAGGTCAAGCTAATCGGTATTCAAATGC
>JAFGDY010000142.1 GCA_016931895.1 Anaerolineae bacterium | reverse complement strand
TGAATTTGTACATGCCTTTAAGAATGCCTTCTTTGACCGCCTCGTCGGGCAGCGCCGGCTGGGGGTAATTTTCGTTGGTTACGGTGAGATAGTAGAAAAGGTTCTCCTGCTCCTCGTACATCCGGCGAATGCCCTCCCGGATGATTACGGCTATTTCGTAGGCAAAAGAGGGATCGTAGGTGAGCAAAGTGGGGATGGTAGAGGCCAAGACGTGGCTGTGGCCATCCTGGTGCTGGAGACCTTCCCCGGCCAGGGTGGTACGCCCGGCGGTAGCGCCGATCAAAAAGCCCCGGACCCGCAGGTCAGCCGCCGCCCACATAAGATCGCCGATGCGCTGAAAGCCAAACATGGAGTAGTAGATAAAGAAGGGGATAGTATTAACGCCATGGGTGGCGTAGGCTGTACCGGCGGCAATAAAGGACGACATAGAACCGGCCTCGGTGATGCCTTCTTCCAGAATCTGGCCGTCGGTGGCTTCTTTGTAGTAGAGCAGGCTATCGGAGTCAACCGGGTCGTAAAGCTGGCCCACGTGCGAATAAATGCCGGCCTGGCGGAAGAGAGCTTCCATGCCAAAGGTGCGGGCCTCATCGGGCACAATGGGCACAATCAGGCGGCCCATTTCCTGATCGCGCAGCATTTTGGCCAGCATCCGCACAAAGACCATAGTGGTAGACACTTCGCGGCCTTCGGTGCCGGCGTAAAACTCTTCAAACAGTTTTTCAGACGGCGTGTTAAGGTAACAACACGACGCGTTGCGCTCCGGCACGTAGCCGCCCAACTGCTCCCGGCGCTGGTGCAAGTAGATGATCTCCTGGCTGTCGTCGGGGGGGCGATAGAAGGGCGCCTCGGCAATGTCTTCGTCGGCAATGGGGATGCCAAAACGGGCGCGGAATTCGCGCAGTTCTTCTTCGTTGAGTTTTTTCTGCTGGTGGGTTATGTTTTTGCCTTCGCCCGCTTCGCCCAGGCCGTAGCCTTTGATGGTTTTGGCCAGGATGACGGTGGGCGATCCCTGGTGGTCAACGGCCGCTTTGTAGGCCGTGTACACTTTTTTGGGATCATGGCCGCCGCGCCGCAATTTTTGGATCTGGTCGTCAGACAGGTGCTCAACCAACTTTTCCAGGCGCGGGTCGGCGCCAAAAAAACGCTCGCGAATATATTCGCCGCTCTCGACCACATACTTTTGATATTCGCCGTCAACAACCTGGCACATGCGGTCAACCAGCACGCCGTCGTGGTCTTTTTCCAACAACGGGTCCCAATCGCCGCCCCAGATCACTTTTAGCACGTTCCAGCCCGCGCCGCGAAAAACTCTTTCCAACTCCTGGATGATTTTGCCGTTGCCGCGCACCGGGCCATCCAGCCGTTGGAGGTTGCAGTTGATGACAAAAATCAGGTTATCCAGTTGCTCGCGGGCGGCCAGGCTGATAGCGCCCAGGGTTTCCGGCTCGTCGGTTTCGCCGTCGCCCAAAAAGGCCCACACGTGGCCCGTATTCTCTTTGAAACCGCGATCTTCCAGGTAACGGTTGAAACGAGCCTGGTAAATGGCCATCAGCGGGCTGAGGCCCATGGAAACGGTAGGAAACTCCCAAAAATCAGGCATGAGCCAGGGGTGGGGGTAAGAGGAGAGGCCGCCGTCGGGCCGCAATTCTTGTCGAAAGTTCTCCAGCTGCTCCGCCGACAGCCGGCCTTCCAAAAAGGCGCGGGCGTAAATTCCCGGCGAGGCGTGTCCCTGAAAATAAATCTGGTCGCCGCTGTAGTTTTCGCCTTTGGCTTTAAAAAAGTGGTTAAAGCCAATTTCATACAGCGTGGCCGCCGAAGCGTAAGTGGAAATGTGGCCGCCAATGCCGCTGCTCTGCCGGTTGGCCCGCACCACCATGGCCATGGCATTCCAGCGGATAATGCTTTTGATGCGCCGTTCAATCTCCCGATTGCCGGGAAAGGGCGGTTCCTTGTTGGCCGGGATGGTGTTAATGTAAGGCGTATTGGCCGAAAAGGGCAAGCGCACCCCATTTTGGTAGGCGTGAGTATTGAGTTTTTCCAGCAAACGCTGCACCCGGTCAGGCCCGCCGCTTTGCAGCACATAATCCAATGATTCAAGCCATTCCCCGGTTTCAATGGCTTCAATACTTTCCGCTTCTTCCTGGTGTAGCATGTCGGTCATGGTTGATTGATCCCCCTTAGATTAATCCAACAAAATAAACGGCAGAGGTGTAAGCCTTACTGTTGACTCCGGTTTTTAACATAGGGCAGTAAGGAGAAGGTAGTTTGTGAGGATTTGCCCCAAAAAGTGCTGCTCGTTATGATAGCCAGCTTGCAGATTCCTGTCAAACAAGTTTAGGGCTTGTGGCTAAATTAACATTCATAGTTTGACCAATTTGGGCGAAATGTCTAAACTAAGGAAAATTATTAATAGTGCATGATCAGCTATAAACTTGCCCGCAACCCAAAGTGTCGAGCAACACGCTGCAGGGCAACTTGCCTTGTAATTTGCTATTTGTAATTTGTAATTTGCTATTTGTAATTTGCTATTTGATTTAGGAGCCTCCCGTGACAGAAACTTTACGTATTGTTCCCCTTGGGGGAGTGGGTGAAGTGGGCAAAAACATGACCCTGATTGAGTACGGGGACGACGCCATTGCCGTTGATTGTGGCCTGATGTTCCCGGAAAACGATATGCTGGGCATTGACCTGGTTATTCCCAACATTACCTATCTGCTTGATAACCCGGAACTGCTCAAGGCCATTTTTCTGACCCACGGCCACGAGGATCACATTGGCGCTTTGCCGTATATTTTGCCGGAAACGCCGGTGCCGCTTTACGCCACCCGGCTCACGCAGGGCTTGATCGAGGTGAAATTGAAAGAGGCCAAGTTATTGGCCCAAACAGAGATCAACACCATCACCACCGACAGCGTTATTGAAATTGGGCCGTTCAGGATTGAACCGTTTCAAGTATGCCATTCCATCCCCGACGCGGTGGGTTACGCCGTTCATACCCCCCGGGGGTTGATCATCCATACCGGCGAGTACAAGTTTGATGAACACCCCGTTAACGGCCAGCTGCCCGATCTGGACCGCCTGCGCGCTTACGGCGATAAGGGCGTGCTGGCCCTTCTCTCCGACAGCACCAACGCCGAACGGCCCGGCCGTACGCCTTCGGAGCAAATTGTGAGCGAAACGTTTGAGAAGATCTTTAGCAAGGCCAAAGGACGGATCATTGTTTCCACCTTTGCCTCAAATATTTCGCGGGTGCAACAAGTGATCAATACGGCCCTCAAACACAACCGCCGCATGGCCGTGGTGGGCCGCAGTATGGTTGACAACGTAAAAATGGCGCGAGAGTTGGGGTACCTGTCGGCCCCGGAGGATTTGTTCCTCCACGTCAACGAACTGGAACGCCATCCCCCTTCCAAAGTGGTTATTGTTTGCACCGGCACCCAGGGCGAGCCGACCAGCGCCCTGGTGCGCATGGCCAATGAAGAACATCACCTGGTCAGCCTGAGAAAAGGGGATACGGTGATTTTGTCGGCTACGGCTATTCCCGGCAACGAGGAATTGGTGCATCGCACTCTGAACAATCTTTTCCGGCTGGGGGCTGATGTTATTTACCAAAACTTAATGCCGGTGCACGTTTCCGGCCACGCCGCTCAGGAAGAGCAAAAACTAATGGTTGACCTGGTTCGCCCCGAATATTTCATTCCCATCCAGGGCGAGTATCGTATGTTGGTGCTGCATGGCCGTTTGGGTGAAGAAATGGGCATTCCCCCGGAGAATGTTTTTATTGTTGAAAATGGGCAGGTGATTGAGTTTGACGAACAAGGCGCTTTTCTGGCCGAGCGCGTGCCCAGCGGCCAGATTATGGTTGACGGCCTGGGCATTGGCGATGTGGGCAGCGTGGTGCTGCGCGACCGCCACTTGTTATCGCGGGATGGTTTTGTGGTGGTGGTGATTGCCCTGGACCAAAAAAGCGGCGAATTAATTGAAGGCCCGGATATTATCTCGCGGGGTTTTGTTTACGTCCGCGATTCCGAAGAGTTGATTGAAGAAGCCAAAGAGCGGGTGATTGAACTGGTGGAAAGCGGCCGCATCCACCGCGACACCGCGGCCACCGTGATCAACGACCAGTTGAGCCAGCTTTTCTACCGGCGCACCCATCGGAACCCTATGATTTTTCCGGTAGTATTGGAAGTTTAAGAAGCAACGTTGATCTTAAAAACTACGCTCCTTCTTGAAAACTTCTTTCCACCCCTCTACCCTCCCCTGATTGTTCCACAGACAAATTATTCTCGCCGGCCTTTTCCCGCCGCCGGAGCCACAATACGCCGCCGGGCAGGCTGCCCAGATAAATAACAGCCTGCTTGATCAGCGACAGGGCAAAAGCCAGGGGGCCGGCCACGCCCACCAGTCCGTAAAAATACACATAAAAAGCCGACATTGTGCCCAACCCCCCAATACTGATGGGCGCAATCAAAGCCACCGCAATTATAGGGTTGAACAGGAAAATGTAAATGGGCGGAATGTGGCCCGGCAATCCGGCGATAATGGTTACATCCACCAGGCCGGTCAGCAATACGTTTATCACGCCCACGCCAAAGGCCCCCAATAAGGCGGCATATTGATGACGATACGCGCCAAAAGCGTCGGATAAACGCTGGTAAAGTGGCTGCAAGGGCTGTAAAAATTTAAGGGCAAAAACTTTACCCACTAATTGGCGCAGCCGGTGGCTCAACATCATCGCAAAAGCAGCGGCAATGGCTATGGTGCCAATAATTGCCACCAGGCCAATATATTTTAAACTTTCAGTGAGGGTTTGGTGGGTTGTAAGTTGATGAGGCGCCAGATAAACGGCAATTAAGGCAGCGATCACGGCCGTAAACATATAGGCCAATAAACCAATAATTCGGTCCACCACCACCGAAACAGCCGCTTCAGCGCTGCGTTCGGTGTAACGAGCCAAACCGTAACCCCGCATAATATCGCCGCCAACGTTGGCCGGTAGAAAGTTATTAAAAAAGAAACCGACAAAGGTATAGTTGGTCACTGGACCCAACGGCACGGGAATACCCTGCGCCCGGAGCAAAATGAACCATTTCACGGCATTGCTCACTACCGCAATCAGGTACAGCCCCAGGGCCAGAAACAAGTACCAGTAATTGGCCGCGGCAAGGGTATTGACCAGTGTCTGCCGGTCAACAGGATCAGACAAAAAACGGTAAAACAGGTAAGTCATCAACCCCAGGCTGACGACGATTTTTAACCCGGCAATCAATTTATCTTTCAAATGAAGTTCCTTAGATCCAATGGCGCGCCCATTTTGGGGGCCGGATGAACTCATGAGCGGCTTATTATGCGGTAAAAGCAGGCAAGACGCAAAAAAAGCGCCATCTGAAAAAGACCGCGCTTTTTGATGTTGTTGAAGGCGTTTTTTTTGATAACGCGCCTTTTATTCCCGTTTGGCCGGTAAATGAGGCGAGGTAATGCTAATGCCGGTAACGTCAACCGGGCGTTTGACTTCTTTAGTGGTCCAGGCAATATCCCAAACCACATGCGTGCGTTTATGCACCCGGTAATCCCACCAGCCCAGCAGCCGCGAGTAACCTTCCAACACAGCCAACACGCCCAAAATCCATATCAGGCGCAGCGCCCCAAAAATTTCATCCAACGCCAATTTTGCCAGGCGCGGCGCGCCCATACTGGAGACCTCGTAACCGTATTTAGCCTTAAGGTGCAAGTGACCGGCATGGTTGCGCCGGCGCTGTTTGACAAAATCTCGCACGGTCTCCGGGCCCATGTTAAAAACAACGGCATCGGGGGCGTAACGCACCTGTAAACCCCGCCGGATGACCAACGCTTCCACAAAGGCTTCGTCCATGGCCACATCCGAGGGGATGTGGTCAAAAACTTTGCGGAAGGCGATCAATTCGCCCAGGCGGGGGATTTCCAGGCAAAGTTGATGCTCCATTTTCAAACGCAAATGAGAGAGGAACCCAACAATGTGTTCCGGGGTGTTGACCGGCACTTTGTGCGCGCCGGTCATACCCACCGCCGAATCCGCAAACATGCGGACCAGGTTCTCCACGGCGTCTTCGTGGGGAATTGTATCACCGCTTTCTAAAACGCACACATCCTCGGTAGCGTGTTTAAGAAAAATGTTAATCGCGCTGGTTTTACCTTCACGTTTTTCTTGCACAAATAGCCTGATCCGGGGGTCCAGGACCATAAACTCACGCACAATGTCTCCGGTGCGGTCGGTGCAACCGGAAGCGACCACAATGATTTCGGCAATTTCAACCATATGGAGACGTTGGTTCAACATTGCCTCTAAAAGATGGGCAATATTGGCCTCTTCATTATGGGCCGTAATCCCAACGCTGCATTTTATGGGTTGCGGTTGTTCAATCAAGATGATCAGACTCCAACTCAGATTGGTCTTTATGGGTTATCTTTTTGGAAAACTTTAGAAAAACAAAAGTCAAAAAACTACCGGCGGCCATCCCAAAAGCAATATAAAAGTATTGGGGCCAAAAGCCGGGTATTTTACCCAGGCCCATCAACACGGCTGGGATGATGGTCAAAATGCCAACCGTAAAGGCCAAAAACACCCCTCGGGCCGCAGATAAATCCGGTGTAAAAATACCAACAATGGCAAAAACCCCTACGCCTACCGTAATCAAGCCAATCTGCGCTCCCCAATAGGGTAAGGTCAAAACGTGATTAAACCAATCCAAAATGGTGACAATGGAGGCCAACACCAGGTAAAACAGAACAAAGGCCACCCATGACAATTTATAATCTTTACCGTTCATCTCAAGCCCCAGGGTACTCTATACAATCAAGGTATGAAATGGATTTTACCATATTCATATTCTGTTGCCAAAGATATGCTTGACACCCGAAAATTCCATCTTGACAACGCCTCCCCCTGTGATAAAATGATTATGGGCGTAATTTTCTTTTTTATATTCTACACCAGCGTACATTCACCAGGCTAACATTTCATATCTGTTTTTCCCAAGCAGTTTACAATTGGAACGCCTTTCAGAGACGTTAAGGGTGGGTAGTTAAGGCATTAACCACCGATTTATTTCTATGGACCCATTTCAACTCAAGTAAACTGTCCGTTTCAATTGACAATGTTTAGATACATCCAACGGATCGTAAGTTACGTTAGCTCGCGGATACGGCTTAAAATTATTTTGCCGTTTGCCTTGCTTACCTTGATGGTGGCGGTTACAGGCACCTACTTAAGCACCCGCCTGGTGGCCGGTTCATTGGAAGAACGATTCACCGGGCAACTGTTTGAAGCCGGAAAAGCGGTGGCCGACGGCCTGGCCCAACGAGAGCAATTGCATTTGTCTACGGCCAGAGTTATTGCTTTTACTACAGGCATTGACGAGTCCCTTCTCTCAAACAATCAGACGCAATTGCAAAACCTGTTATTCCCCATTATGGTCAACAACAATATTGACCGGGTTGACATGATCAACGCCGATGGTCTGCCCCTATTAGCCATTCACCGGACGCCTGGCACAAACGCCATAGAGGACTATATGATTACAACGGCAAACCTGGCGGACATGCCGATTGTGAACAAGGTTTTGCAGGGTGTGGTTGACGCGCGAGGCGACAAATATACCACCCTGGCCACGATAGACGGTTATGAAATGTTGCTTACCGCCGGGCCGGTGAAACAGGAAGACCAAATCATTGGTGTGGTTCTGGTCGGCAGCTACATCCAAAATTTACTCAACTCATTCAAACAAATTATCTTCACCGATGTCAGCCTCTACGACCTTGAGGGGCAACTTATTGGCACTACTATTCCCGGCGGTGGGGAAACCCCGGCCGCGCTGGCGATGACCCCCACCGAAACCCGGCTTTTGTTGGCCCTTGAGGGTGAAACCAGTCCCCAAAAATCCATCTCTGTGGGAGAAAACGAATATGACCTGATCTACAGCATTTTTTGGGCCAGGGGGGCGCCCTTGGGCTTTTACTCGGTGGCCACTCCAACCACATTTATTGTATCGCAAGGCACAAACGCGCGTAACCAAATGGTTATAATTTTTACTACGGCTTTATTAATGGTCTTTGGCATTGGTTACGTTATGTCCAGCAGGATTACCGGCCGATTACACCATTTAATGGAAAACGCAATGGCCGTAGCCGATGGCGATTTTACCCGGCGCACCCAAATCTCTACGAATGACGAAATAGGTTCCCTGGCCCGTTCCCTGGACTATATGACCGAGAGTTTGGCCAATTACACGCATGCCCTGCAAGATAAAATAGATGAATTAATCACCCTTCACGAGAGCAGTACGGCCGTAACCATCAAATCAAACCTGAATCTAGATCAGGTTCTGCAAGCCATCATTGCCAGTGTCAGGGGCGTTATCCGCAATACGGACCAGGTTATCATTTATTTACTGGACGAGAAAAATCAAACCTTAATCCCCAAAGCCTCAGCGCCGCAAGCGCCCCATTCTTTCCCGATGTTGGCCTTTGGCGAACAGAATGGAGAGCGTGGCCTGTTGGCCGCAACCAGACCGCAGGTTATCAGTGTCTCCAACCTCGCTTCCTACTCGCCGGGAGCTTTTTCGGCTAACGGCATCACCGACATCCTGGTCACATCCCTTATCGCCGGACAAGAAATTATTGGGATGCTCATTTTTACCCCGGCCGGGAACCAACCCCCTGCCGAGCTACTAAATAAAGACAGCGAAAGATTACTGCGCACCCTGGCCAACCAGGCGGCCATTGCCATTAAAAATGCCCAACTTTTTGAGGCAACGCAACGAGCCTATCAAGAGCTACAACAACTGGATGATCTAAAAACTGAATTTATTAACATTGCCGCCCACGAATTGCGCACCCCGCTGGGAGCAATGATGGGTTATGCCAGTTTTGCTCAAAAAAGAGTACCCCCCAACTTACAGAAAACCATGAATTTTCTGGTCGTCAGCACCTTACGGATGCGGACCATGGTTGACGCTATGCTGACCATTCAACGCCTGGACGCGGGTAAAGCCTTTTTGCGCCTCAACTCTGTAGATATTCAAAAGACTATCCGCAAAACCGTGACCGATTTTCAACCCATGGCCGAGTTGGCCGGCCATATCATTGTGGCCAATCTTCCAGACGAGCTACCCCCCATCGAGGCAGACGCCGAAAAGATTGACCTGATATTTTCAAATCTGCTCTCAAACGCCATCAAATTTACGCCCGAAGACGGGCATATTCAAGTTACCCTCCAGGATTACGGGGAGTCAATATTACTCAGCGTGCGCGACAATGGGGTAGGCATTGCCAAAGAGAACCAGGAACGAATCTTTGAAAGATTCTACCAGGTTCGCGTGGCTCACCTGGCCGGACATAGTGGTATGGGCATTGGCTTAACAACCGTTAAACATCTGGTGGAACTCCACGGCGGGCAAGTATGGGTAGAAAGCGAAGTAGGTCAAGGTAGCACCTTTTTCATTACTCTCCCCAAAACAACGGCGGATAACTCCAGGAACACACCGGCTTTAACAAGCGCCGAGTTCCAACTTATTGAGCCAGAGACATCAGTAATTCCGGTATGAATGTTTGACAGATTTTGAAAATGCAATACACCATAAACAGCGAAACCAAAAAAATTCAAGCCAACCCCAGAAACCGGGATGCTCTGCACTTCAATACTTTGGTGATCATCTTCCTGCTCCTGAGTTTGGGCCTTATCTTTACTGTGGCCACGTGGGGAATGAAACGAAACACACAACAATGGTGGCCGGTTAAGCTGACGTCTCAAGTTGCCGGCAACTACGGGGTTGACCCTTCCGCAGCGCCCAAATTGCCCCCGGTCAATCCTCAAATCATCGAGGCGGTTAAGCAAGATGCCCAGGCTGCAACAATTCCTCGTAATGTGAATAATCTGACTATTAGACCAATTCCTGCCGTTGAATCTGCAACTACGGCCCACTCTCCCCAGAAAAGAATAGCGGTAAATGCTGGCGGGCCTTACCAGGGGTTTGAAGGCAGCCGAATTCATCTTGTGATCGAAAATATGAATCTGCTCTACCTCTTACCCGGAGCTGTCACCTTTTACTGGGACCTGGATAATGACGGAGAATATGACGATGCTAAAGGAGTTATAGCCTCAGTAATTTTTTACGACGAGGGCCAATACCGGATCGGGGTTCAAGCCACCAGCCGGTACGGACAGGTTGTGACCGATACCACCACCGTTAGCGTTAGTAATGTTGCCCCTACCATCAAAATGGCCAATAAACAATCCGCCAATGAGGCCGAGGAGGTTGAATTTTCAGCCGCTGTCACCGATCCGGGACACGACATTCTCCTCTACGAATGGGATTTTGGCGACGGCAGCAGGACCCTTTTTGATACCCTCAACCCCAAACACACCTATCTTGACAACGGCGACTACACCGTCCGGCTGCGGGTTCGAGATAATGATGACGGCCTGACCGAAAAGTTCATGCTTGTGCATGTGAAAAATTTGGCTCCCTTTGTGAACGCCGGTCCAAACTGGGTCATAAGAGAAGGTGAGACTATCTCTTTCCTCGGTACGGCCAGCGATCCGGCCGGCGATTTTGATCCTTTGACTTACGCCTGGGACCTGGACTACGACGGTCTCACCTTCACCCCCGACGTTCTCAACCCCATCGCTTCTAAAACTTACCCCAACGGTCCGGCCAATGTGGCCGCGGCCCTGCGCGTTCAGGATGACGATGGTGGGGAAACCATAGAAGTCGTCAACGTGACTGTCAAAAATGTGGCCCCAATCATTGCCAGTGTAACTAACAACAACCCGGTATTTGAAGGGTCGCCGCTAACACTGAAAGTCAAGGCCATTGATGTCGGCAGCGATACCCTGACCTGCGACTTCGACTGGAATAATGACGGCCAATTTGAGGCCATGAGTCAGACCTCCCCTATCTCGCACACCTGGTACAACCAGGGTCGTTATTCTGTTGGCATCCGCGTTAAAGATAACGATGGCGGCCAGGTTTTAACCACCACTACCGTCACTGCCTATAATGCGCCGCCTATGGCCCAAATCAGCAACCCCAACCGAGCACATTTTGAAGGCGACTCAATTGCTTTTGCGGGCAACGCCAGCGACCCTGGCATCTTCGATGCGCTCACTTATAACTGGCACTTTGGCGATGGCCACACCGCCAACACCTTGACCACCACCCACATCTACGCCAACAACAATGTTTACACTGCTACCCTAACGGTGACAGACGATAGCGGTGATAACCATACCGCCTCTGTGGCTGTCACCATTTTGAATGCCAACCCAACCGCCAACGCTGGCCCTGACCGGATTGTTGACGAGGGTGTCCAAACCACCTTTAACGGCACCGCCAGCGATCCGGGACCGGACGATCTGCTGACCTTTGCCTGGGATTTTGTTTACGAGGGAACTACTTTTGATGAAGAAGCTACCGGCGCCTCCGCCCAGGTAACTTATCTTGACGGCCCGGCCACCTACAAAGTAGCCCTGCGTGTGCGCGATGATGATTACCCCTATCCCACCGGCGGAGGTGGTGAAATGGGCGAATACATTGACACCTTACGAGTGACGGTTCGGAATCTGCCGCCGCTTGTTGATGCGTTTGGCCCTTACTCCGGTATTGAAACACTGCCCACTACGTTGTCTGGAACAGCCACGGATGTGCTTCTTGACACCCTGAGCTACGAATGGGATTTGGACAACGACGGCACCTTTGAAACACCCGGCCAAACAATTACACCTACCTGGAACACAGCCGGCATCTATGCCGTTACCTTACGGGTCACCGACGACGATGGCGGCGTTGGATTTGACACAACCCAGGTGACCATCGAAAACGCCCTGCCCACCGCCGAGGCAAATGGACCATATCAGACCACCGTTAACCTGCCGGTGACCCTCAGCAGCGCCGGCAGCACCGATCCCATCAATGATTCCCTGACCTATCAGTGGAACTTTGGGGACGGGACACCCAGTATTATCACCAGCAGTATCACCGTAACCCACACCTACTTAGACGACGGTGTTTACACCGCCACGCTCCAGGTTAATGATGGGCGCGGTGGCACAGATAATGACATTGCCCCGGTAACGGTCAATAATTTGCCGCCCACCGCCAGCGCCACCGCCACTTTGACCACGACGCTCGAAGGTATTACCGTTACTTTCAACGGGAGCGGTTCCAGCGACCCTGGCCTCTACGATGTCCTCACCTACCGCTGGAATTTTGGCGATGGCAGCCCCCTTGCCAATGGTCTCAATGTAAATCATGCCTACGCCGATAACAACGTTTACACCGTTACCCTTACTGTAACAGACGATGGGGGGATGACCGGCGCCGACACGCTCACTATCACCGTCCTTAACGCCAATCCCTTGGCTCAAGCCGGCCCGGACCGCATCGTAGACGAAGGAACACCGATCAATTTTAACGGCGGTGGCTCAAGTGATGCCGGTACCGCCGATATTCTGGCCTTTGCCTGGGATTTTTATTACGATGGCGTTACTTTTGATGAAGAGGCTGTCGGCGTCTCTGCCCAAACCATCTATCTCGACGGCCCGGCCACCTATACCGTGGCGCTGCGCGTGCGTGATGATGATTATCCCTACCCCACCGGCGGCGGTGGTGAAATTGGCGAACACTTTGATACCTTAACCGTTGCCGTGCAAAACACCCCACCAATAGTAGATGCGCTCGGCCCCTACACCGGCCACGAAACAATACCTCTGACCCTATCTGGAACGGCTACAGATGTGGCTGCTGATACTCTCACCTATGAATGGGATTTGAACAACGACGGCATCTTTGAAACCAATGGCCAGTCTGTTATCAATACCTGGTCTGCTGCCGGTTTCTATACGGTCACTTTGCGGGTTACGGATGAAGAGGGGGGCGTTGGGTTTGATTCGGCTCAAGTGACCATCAACAATGCCCCACCCACGGCCGAGGCAAATGGGCCGTACACCACTACCGTCAACTTGCCGGTGAGTCTCAACGCAACCGGCAGTACCGACCCCACCGGCGATCCCTTAACCTATCAATGGAACTTTGGCGATGGCACGCCCGTTATTGTCACCAGCAGCATTACTGTAAGTCACGTTTATCTGGATGACAATGTTTATACAGCCGTTCTGCAAATTGACGATGGGCGGGGCGGCGCCGATACGGACACGGCTACCGTCACCGTCAACAATTCGCCACCCGTTGCTGCCGCCGTGGTTAACCCCAATCCGGCCCTGGAAGGCGCCAGTATTACGTTTGACGGCAGCAGCTCCAGCGATCCTGGCATTTTCGACACGCTTTCCTATCAGTGGAACTTTGGCGATGGTACGCCTATAGGTAATGGCCCGACTATAACTCACACCTATGCCGACGACAATGTTTACACCGCTATCCTCACCGTAACCGACGACGGGGGCGCCACGGACACCGACATTGTTAGCATCACCGTGCTGAATGTAGACCCCGTCGCCGATGCGGGCGGCCCATACTCAACTGCGGCAGGCGTGCCGGTGATACTCATTGGCAACGGCAGCGATGTGCCTGCCGATCCCCTAATTTTCTCGTGGGACCTGAATAATGATAGCGTCTTTGAAACGCCAGGGCAAACAGTTACCTATACCGGGGTAACAACCACCGGAATTTATACAGTAGGGCTACAAATAGATGATGGCGATGGTGGCATCAGTACCGACACGACCACGATTCAAGTCGGTGGTTTGCTTTTTTTAGCCTGGCCAGGGATTTTCTACTTTCTATTTTCAAAACAAAAACACTATTTTATCAGCAGAAGAGGGTCAAACACACCCCAAAACAATACCGTCGAAGGACCCGATAGGGAAACGTAATGACTTCTCATTTCAGTTCAGACCTGATTGTTTCCAAGCATGCCCGGAAATACTTTGAAGCAAACAAAAATGTGCTGCTTATAGAAGATGATACAATTATGGGCCAGATGGTTTCGGAGATTCTGATTGACGCCGGTTTTGAGGTAAAAACAGCTACCAATGGTAGATTGGCACTGGAGCAACTGGCCCAATATCCTATTGACTTTATCATCCTGGATATCCTGCTGCCCGAAATAACCGGCTTTGAAGTTTACGAATCCATCCAGGCAAACCCGGCTACAAAAGACATTCCCACCATGATCATCACCGCCTGGGCCGATGCCCGGCATCTTAAAAAAGCGTCCCAAATGGGACTTAAACATTTCCTGGCCAAACCCTTTACCGAAGACGAACTATTGCTGGAAATTCTCACCCTATTGGTTGACAATTCTCATGAAGAAGAGGAATGATATTCTTTTTGCCGTCGTCAATTTGATTAAGACCAAAGGCAATTTGTGCCGAGGGTTGAGGAGGGACAAATTAGAATGGAGAATCTTATGACAAGTCAAAGACAGGTTTATGTTACAATAGATTGGCAAGAACGAAATATTTTGAACGACACAAACCTTCGCCAGGTGTGGCAGAAGGAACGAATAGTCTGTTTACCTGATGATTATCCAGAACTGCTCCCTTGCAGTAATCCCGCCTGCCGGGATGGGGGGTTTGAAATTGGTGATAGGATCAGGGCGTTGGTGGCTTCAGGCAAAGATAGCGAACAGAACTCCTTAATCTGCCGCAATGCGATTCATAAAGGTCCGGGCCGGCGGTGCCTGCACACAATCATCTACTCCATTACCTGCATTAGACCCTATTCTCGAAAAACGTCCCCGGCAGTAGTGACAGACCGCCCCCTTCAACCCCATCCTTCAAAACCTTAACTTTAGAAATCTATCTCTTATCCTCCCCGCGACCCCACATTGTTTGCAGCATCCCTTTGATGCCCTTTTGCCGGGGCAAAGCAATCAGGGTCTGCTCAACGGCCCGGCGAAACAGTTCCGGCGGATCGGGATAGTTGTCAATCAAACCGGCCAGCTTTTTCAGGTCTTTGGCCGGTAGTTGCCCTACCCGGTTGGTCAAGCGCGACAGGCATGCCGCCTCTCCATTTTCTAACAACGCCTCCACCAGATCAACCCAATCGTTCTCGCCGCTGGCCAGGTACAGGTCAAGAAACACATTCCCTCGACCGGGCGCAAGCAGATGCAAGGGTTTGAGCAACTTCAGGTTTAACGCAATTTCCCCAAACCGGCGATAGTCAGCCTCATCCGCCCGCTCCAGAGCCTTGGGCAACTGCTTACGAGGGCTGCTCCAGTAAATCAGAAACAAGTTGAGCAATCCGTGGTGGGTGTGCTGTAACAGTTGGGCCAATGCCTTGATTTCCGGCCGGGGTGGCTCCGCAAACTCCTGGGCCGCATAACTTTCGTACAAAATCTCCAATAGTTGGGCTAACTCAAAACCCTGGCGAAGCTGCCGGTAAAGTTCCAATTCCGTCGCCTGTTCCCAAATACGCTCAGCCGCCCGGTTGACCAACTCAGGCGGTAAGTCTTGCCTGACCTGGCGGCGCAATGATTCCTGAACAACTTGGGCGTTAGCCTTAAAAACGGCTTTGATCAATTCGTTAGGAGCGGCGGCCAACAAGGATAATGTGTACGTTCGACCATCCAGCCACTCGGCTAAAGCAAACGCGCTCTCCCGGTAGCGAGCAAGTTCCGCCAATTGCCCGGCGTCAATGGCCTGGACCACCCAGCGTTGGTAAGCGGTTTCCGGTTGACCCACAATTTGTCCGTGCACCTGCCGGGCCTGACTATCCACCTGAACAAACTTGATACTAACCGGCGGCTCCGGCAGGCCGACGGCCCAAAAATAAGTAGCCACCAGATTGCAGCGATAAAAGTAGGTATCAAATGTGCAATAGGGTCGCAACGAAACCGGCACGGCCAAAAAAGCCGCTTCCAGGGCCAACTCGATTTGTTCCGGTTGGCCGGTAAAAGTAATGGTCTCCCGTTCGCGAGCATGTTGTTTGGCCCGAAGCGGCAGCAGCGCCAATTTTTTTAACTCCGGCGCCGGCCAGCTTCCGGCTGCGTTAAGCTCTCCGGCCAGGCCGGCCAGTAGCTCCAATGAAACAGCCGGAATATCGCCGGTTTTGAAATCTCCCTGGGCCAATGCTTCCTCAACCGTAGTCAGAAACGAAAAACAACGAAATACCCGGAACGGATCGGTCTCAAACTGAAGCAATGCCTCCGACGCAAAAACCAGGCTGTGAGCCAGGTAGCGACCTCCCCGGCCAAACTCGTCTGGATTGGGTAAAAAGACAATTTGCGCCACCACGCCCTTGCCGGTGGAGGTTGTAAAAAAGAGTCGTTTGACCGGCTCTACTTTGGAGGGAAAATAAAGCAAACGACTTTCCATCTCTTCCACTTCACTCTCCAACAGGCCGGAGTGGGTATAAAAGAGTGTTTGAAATCCTCCCCGGCCCTGGGGGGAACGTTCCTTTTCCACATTGCTGTAAATATGTTGGCAAGCTTGAATAGTGGCCATGCCACACCTCCTGCAACTGATCAGATGTTTTCTGATACTCAGTAGATCCAAAATGTTGTTTGGAGTGGGCATTTTAATGCCTAAAAAAACGCACTGAAGTGCGGACTACCAGCCCAAATTTGGATCTACTGATACTACGTATGTACCCTTGGTACCTTGCTACCTTGTTACCTACTCCCTGACCCGAATCAATACACATACCGCACCTTCCCCTTATCCGCCAGATACCACTCCCCGCGCCGCACCAGCCGGAAACCGAAGTAGGGCAGGCGTTCATCCAAACGAATGGGTTTAACTTCATTGCTCAACGGGTCCCATAGGTGGGGCTGGAACTTGGGACGAGGCGCGCCCAGGCCAACCCAACTGTGGCCCTGCCTGGCCCACTCCACCAGGCCATGTTGCATCAACGAAAAATCCAGCATGGATCTGGCCTGGAGTTTTGCCGTGAACTTATCCAAAATTGCTCCCGCCGGGCCGCCCACCAGGTCCGACGACAACTCGCTTTGCATCGGCAGAGCCGTGCGCCGCAAAGCGGCGTAAATGGCCCGCCACTCGGTTACGGTAGGCAGGTCAAAGCCTGCTCCCAACCAGCCGGCAAAGTCCAGCGCCTCCTGCGGCAAAATACCCGTGACAAAAAGTCTTTCCCGCTCAGCCAAAGTAAATTGCTCCAGTGAAACCGCCGGGTTCAGGGCCAGCATTTCCTGGTACCGGCTTTGGTTCACCAGGCCAGACTCAGGCACAAACTGCTCAAACTGCCACTTAGTTACCGGCAGCAGATGCACTTCCACCGAGATGGCCTCGACGGCAATGAGGGGAAAGTTAGTCCGGTCAAAGGATAAAAGCATAATCCTATCCTAAATATCTAACGTTTTGATACTGAACTGGCCAATCTTTAAACACTGGTCAGGACGTTGCCTTCAAACGAAATATACCCCTTATCTCTGTTCCCGTTCTATCTGCCCAAACATCCTATTCAAAATCCGCAGCGTATTTTCCGATAACTGACACTCCGGCCCAATCACACAACGCATCTCTTTATAACGGGGTTTGCGGAAGGGGTCGGTGTCATTGCCAATCTGAATAGCAAAACGTTCCACGTCTTCGTCCGTGGCCCGGATAATTTCAACCCAATCACAATCAAAGAGTGATCGAGACAAGAACCAATTGCCCCAAATGATCCCCTCTTGTTCCGTGTATGCCGCTTCCATCCTCTTGTCCAATACCGTAACCACTTGACCCCTCCATTCCAGGAACTCGCGACTCTGGCCGCAGGTCCGGCAACCATAATAAACAATTGGCGGCAGATCGGGCCGGTAAACCTGGTTGGCATAATAATGTACCAGGCAGCGCGGGCAGAGAAGATAGGTGTAGTGAGCCGAGAAACGGGCCATGGTGTCGGCCTCAATGCTGCGGAGCAGCCAGACTGCGTCCTCCCCCAACAAAGTTTTTTTGTTGGTGGCCAATGCCGCCAGATGAGGTACGGCTTCGCCGCCCAGCGCTAACAGCGTATGGCGAGCTATAAACCGTTTGCGCCAATCGGCATTTTGTAGCTCAGCGATAAGGTGTTCAGGGGAAGGAGGTTGTTGTTGCTGTTGGTCCAACAAACAGAGCGGGTCAGCCCAAACAGCCTGGGCTTGAGGCCAGAGCTGGCAAGCCTGTCGCAAGGCTCTTTCCACGGCTAAGGCCGGAGGCCGGTCCTGTTCTTTGATCTCTCCGTCCAGGGGCGTACCGGCCAGCAAAGCAGCCAGGTGCTGGCCGTATTCCCGGTCGTTACAGTGACGCCACTCGCGCCGGAGAATGTGCTGCACCTGGCGGCGCTGTTTCTGCTCCACAATGGCCGGCTCGGTTGTTGTAAACAAATGCCCAACCGTGGCAGTCAGTTTTGAAAACAACGACATGGCTAACCCTCTCGCTCAACCGCCGGGCGGCGGGCAAGCTTAGTAACCCCACCACCTGCGCCAGAAAGTTTTGGGAAAAGATTTTTCCATAATCCACAGAAGCGGGTCAAGAATACGGCGGGGCACAATAGCCACCGGCAGCCGCGCGCCAATAGGGCCGCTCCCCAAGGCGGAAATAATGGAGAAGTTGAGGCTCTTAAAATGGGCCTGGGCGGTGTTGATGAATTCGTGGGCGTGCAATTCTTGTTCGGTAAAGTTATACAGCCGGTGCGAGATTTGATACATCCGGGCCATATAACCGTCGGGCCGGGCCAGGGCATCCACCGAACCTTGCAGGAGATAGTGGTGCAGGTCTTGCCATTGGCCGGTAAAGCGGGCGGCCAGTTGGTCGGCCTTGGTGTAAACAATAACCAGGTGTTGATCGTTGGTGCGGCCACCCAATTCTCTCATGCCCACCACATAGGTATTGAGCAGTTGCTGCATCTCGGCGCGGGGATCTGCCAGATCGGGCACGCTGACCAACAACATGGCGGCTTTGGCCCGGCGCACAAAGCCGGCAAATTGGACCAATTGGGTGGGCTTTTCAAAACATTCGCCGCCGGTGTCAAAAAAGAGCATGGTGCAATTGGGCTGCATTGGCACGCCCTCGGCGCGGACCATGGTCGGGCGAGGGAAGTTTTTGGGGGTGGAGTCGGGCAGCGCGCCGCCCTCTAACATCCGGGCGTTGTCGTAAACCGTATCCAGGCTGTCTTCGTTAAGGCCCATGGTAAAAAATTCCGGCCAATCGCGGGCCAGGGTCAGTTTTTTTAGAGTGTAAAACAGGGAAGCAAAATAAACCGTTTTGCCATGCTGGCGAAACCCGACGGCGCTGATAATCACGGGCAGATATTGGCGATAATCCTGGGCATACAGGGCCGGGACTTGCTCATTACAATTGGGGCAAAGGTAGATGGAGGCCGGTTGGCCGGTTAATTTTTGGCGTTTGAACTTGACGTCGGCCAGGCAGAATGGACAGAGCATGGCGCACCTCGTTTATGGACAATTGGGCGATGATGATGTAGTTTTCCGGTTGGGTCATCACCCCTCCATTTTACACAAAAAAACCGGGATGGTTCACAATTTAGTTGACACTTTTTTGAGCACGAAATAAAAATTGGCCGTTAAAATTTATCGGGTCCAGGCTATTTTCT
>JAFGDY010000141.1 GCA_016931895.1 Anaerolineae bacterium | reverse complement strand
TGAGGAAGGAAAACATTTTTTGCTTTTTTGCGCAACTTTTTGCGCTTCCCTTTTCGTTTCCTTATGTCATTTAAAACAACCTCTTAGCCGATAGCACAGCACCTTTTTGCGGCCATAAAAAGACCGCAAAGGTTTTTCAAACCTTTGGGCTTAAGCCACGCAAAACTTTCACCAACTCGCCGTTCAGGGCTTCGTAACCGGCCGCGTTGAGGTGTAAAAAATCGTGAACGTATGGGCTTGATACGCTGCCCGCCTCATTCACCAAAATCGCATGGGTGTCAAAAATAATAATTTCCGGCGCGGCCAGGGAGTGAATGAAGGCATTGACCGTTTCAATGGCCTGGGCAATCTCCGCAGCATGATGCCGGTTGTAGAAAAACAGGTCAGTGTCGCCCAGGGGGAAAATAGTGGTAAAAATCACCGTGGCTCCCCAGCCGACCGCCTGTCGGACCAGTTGTTGGATATTGTGTTGGCACGCAGTCGCCAAATCATCCGGCGGGTGGGGGAGAAAGGCCAGCGCAGCCAGATCATTAACGCCGATTTGGAGAATGACTACCTGGGGCCGGAGTGGCTTAACCTCGCTCTCAAAATAGAATAAGGCCTCAGCCGAGGTTTGGCCGCCGACGCCCCGGTTGGCGAAGTTGAATTGGGGCATATCCGGCGGCGGCCAGTCGGCGGCGCGTGAGTCGCCAAAAAAGACAACCAGCGGCTTAGGCATGGCCGGCCAAAAGGGGTAAAGTAAAGACAAAACGGTTGCCGGTATCGCCCTCGCCCGGCTCCACCCAGATCCGCCCGCCGTGCGCCTCTACCGCCAAACGACAAAAGGCCAGGCCCAAACCAAAACCGCGCGGTCTCACGCGGCCGGCGACCTGGGCAAATCGCTCAAAGATCCGTTTCCGATCTTTGGCCGGGATGGTGAGGCCGGTATTGGTAATACTCACCCAAATTTGCTCATCCTGCGCCTGAACGTTAAGCGTAACCCGGCCATTTTTGGGCGTGTATTTGAGCGCGTTGTCAATGAGGTTAGCCAAAACGCGATCAATCTTTTCCACATCCACCCTTACCGGCGGCAGGTTGGTGGGCGCGGCGTAATGAATAGTAATATCTTGTTTGAGCAGAGGAGGTGTTCGGTTAAGGACTTTCTGGATAAGGGCGGATAGATTTGTCTCGGCCAGTTGCAGTTCATCCTGGCCGGATTCTAACCTGGCCACGCCCAACAGGGAATCCACCAGCCGGGTCATCAATTCACAATTGGAGGTGGCAATTTCAAACAATTCTTCATTCTCCCGCACGGCCTCTGCCGGGAGCATCATTTTGATCATATTGACCGCTGCCGAGATGAGGCTTAAGGGACTGCGTAAATCGTGAACAATCAGGTCCATTGTTTCCTGGCGCAGATTCTGCAACGCTTCCAGGCGCTCTTTTTCTGTTTGCAGGGTTGAGATCTGTTCGGCCAATCGTTTTTCAAGCCCAGAGCTACTCCCACGGGCCTCGTCGGCTGCGCGCAAACGGGCAATCAGGGACTCCGAAATGCTCATGCCAATGGCGGCGTGGTGATTCATGAATTGCTGAAAATCTTCGCGGTTGATCTTGAGCAGATTGGTCTCGTCCAGGGCAATCACCGAGGCCGAGCGGGGTTGGTCTTCCAGAAGGGCGATTTCCCCAATGATCTCTCCCGCGCCCCAGTATCCCAGGATGGTGGGCGCTTTCAGATCCCCTTTCAGCACCACCACCTGGCCGGAGCGAATAATGTACATGGCGTCGCCCACCTCACCTTCTTTAAAAACAATTTCTCCCCGGGCATAATGTTGTTCGGTCATCAAGGTAGCCAGTTTTTCTCGGCCGGCCATGGCCAGCAGGTGAAAAATAGAGGTGTCGGACACGACCTGGGGCGGTTGGGTCCAGGATTCGCGGGCCGCCAACAGCCGCTCAATTTGTGATGCGGGTAAAGTTTCAGTGATCATCGCCAAGCTCCTGATTCTCCGCAGCGCCAGGCAAAAGCTGGGCGGCCAGGTTAAAACTGTAAGGTAAAACTAATTGGGTGAGAGTGGGGGCGTCAAAGGATGCAAAGGGCATTATCAGGCCGGGATAATATAAATTGGGTTGGTAAACACCCAACCCCGCTGCCGGCCCCAGTAACGGCGGTAAGCTTCAAGGCGATAAACGCCGGGCGTGTCGGTTTGCCAGGTGAGGCTTTTACCTTTTGTTTGGGCAATAATCTGCCCATCTTGCACCAGGCGCAGCCAGGCCGATTGGGGGCTGACCACGGAGAGGGTAGCTTTTTCTGACAGGGTCAAGGTATCGCCCATGCTGGCCTGGTTGGGGCCGCTGGCGGCCGTAAAGGTGAAGCCCCGTGACGAAGCGATCAGATCGTAGCTAACAAAACAGTGGCCTTGTTGGAGGGCCTGGCGAATTTGCTGCCGGGCCTGGTCAAGCTCGCGGGCCAGGGGTTGGGCAAGTAACAGGTGGGTGTTGACCGCCCGGAAGAGAAATTCGTAAGGATAGATTCGGCGGCGGAAAGGGCCTTTGGCGTACACATTGCCATGCGCATCCGCATTGCCAATAGCCACCACTTTTTGGCCGCCGGCCAATAGCTCATCCCATTTGGCCAGCGTTTCGGGAAAAGGGCCGCGCAAAACCCAATAGGGCAAATAAGCGCCGGTAATCCCCCGGGCCAGGTTGCGCAGTTGCCACTTGACTTCGGTCATTGTGTTCCACAATTCAAGGCCGGTAAAACCGGAAATTTCCCAATCCACCCAGGGATAAATGGCCTGAGGCCCGCCGTAACCGGGCCGCTCCAGGGGATGGGCCAAAAAACAAAGGCCGTTGGCCGCCAGCACCGCCTCAATAAGTTGTTGGGGCCGGGCCGCCACCGGCTGCAAATTTTGGCAAACAAAGTGAGCCAGCAAATGGTCACATTCCGGCTGGCGCTGTTCATCATTGATCTCCTGGCCCATGAGTCGCAGAACTTCCCGCCCGCTGCCGGAATCACGATACCAGCCCTCGTTGCCGTCCACCCAGGTGTTGTGGTCGGTGTAAACAATAAAATCAAGCCCGGCCCGCGCCGCCGCCGCGGCCACTTCGGCGTGAGTGCCGGTCCCGTCGGAGGCGGTGGTATGCAGATGGAGATTGCCCACTATCTCTACTAAATTACCTGAAATTTGAGACATACCCCTGCCGCCCTTTCCCTGATCATTTGTTTTCAAAGCTCGTAACCGGCCTGATGAGCTTGAGTTGATTTTCCACCTCATTCCGGCTTGGCTCATATTCGGCGCGCAACTTGGGATTAGACCAGGTATGCAGATAACTGTCTAACAACAAGAGGGCTGTACGGGCGGTACAGGCCAATAAATGGATGGTAATTTCCAAATCATCGCGCACGCTTTTAAAAGCTAACGGCCTAAAATCTTGCAAGAGGGTAGCGGCCTTAACCGCCAGGCGGCTAATTTCGGTTGAGCTTTCGCAGCAAAATTGTTGATCGTGGGCCGGCGCTGCGGCGTTTTCCAAAGCGGCTCGGCCAATAGTGGCCCTGGTTTCTAATTCACACCGTTCCAGCAGCCCTTCTTTTAGCTGCGCCATCCGCGCAATGCGTTTGGTTACATCCTGCCAATCCAATTTGTCAACTTGATTATCAAAACTAATTTGCATGCACGCTTCACCCAGGGCCGCGGCTTGAGCAGCCGCCACCGCCACCACCACACCGGTCATCGGGTGGTGCTGGTCGCTTACTTCGGCCACAAATTGCCCTATTGTTTTTCCCATGGTAAATGATTCCATAAGCGTATTTTTCACCAGCTTTTACCGATTTAGACAAAGGATAAAAGATGATAGCACAGAGCAGGGCAAGCGTCAAAAACAAAAAAGGAAGGTCTTAAAAAGACGAATTAGCAGGAAGGTCACGGCTATCTGACCTGGTTTTTTAGGGTGTATTTTATTTTTGGAGCGAGTTTGACCCATCTGCCCCAGATTCACCGCAGAGACGCCGAGAGCGCAGAGCTTTTTTCTCCGCGACCTCTGCGCCTCGGCGGTGAGACAATATTCGCCCCAAAACTGAAATGCTCCCGGTTTTTTTAAGCTTGACCTGGCATGGTGGATATGATAAGATAGATTACACGCCCTTTCTATCTTTCACTTCACCTGGATAGTCTGATAGTTGCACCCTCGTAGATTTGTCAATCTCATCATTGGCCCAGGCCAAATTTGGAGGGAGGCCCGGCTTGATAAAAAACAAAGCTCAGTTATGCACAGCCCTTATGCTCCGGCTCAAAAAACAACTGTCCCCGCCGGTTTTTGCGGATGAGCAAAAAAGCTATAACGCGGCGATATTGCATATCACCCTGATAACCGTCCTGGCGGCCTCGTTTCTCATTGTCATTGTGCTTACTTTGACCACCAAAGATGTTCAGAGTATCGGCGCAATTGTGATGGTTGGCATTGTAGCTTTAATTGGGGTGTGGCTGATACGCCGGGGGTATGTCGGTTTATTCAGTTTTGCGCTGCCTTTGATTGTTTTAGGCGGCACAAGTTACATTCAATGTACCGGCCAGGGTATTCACGACATCAGCCAGCTTGGTTATCCTGCGGTCCTTATTTTGGCCAGTTTGCTCCTGAGAACAAAAGGTTTATTTATTTTTACGCTGCTGGGTATTGGCGCCCTGGTTGGGATTGCTTCTGCCGAAATACAGGGGATTCTGGTTACTCCTTATACCGCGTTGACCGGTTTTGACGATGTCATTATCCAGGCGATTATCCTGGGGCTAACCGCCATGTTGTTGCAAGTAACAGTCAATAACCTGAGCGACAGCTTGGCTCGCGCCCGTCGTCATGAACAAGCCCTGGCGGCGAGCAACCGCCAGTTACAAGAGGAAATCAGCGAACGCAAACGGACCGAACAAGCTCTGCGCGCAAGCGAGGAAAAGTATCGCTTATTTATGCAAAACTTTCAGGGGATTGCCTACCAGGCCAGCCACCTGACTTTTAAACCAACCTTCTTTTACGGCGCGGTTGAGCAAATAAGCGGTTATCCAGCCGCCGACTTTGTGAGGGGAGACATAACCTGGGACCAACTCATTTATCCCGATGATTTGCCCAGAATCCGCCAAGAAGGGGACAAAATTCGGACAACGCCCGGCTACGTGGCTGATAATGAATATCGCATCCGGCGCAAAGATGGAACGCTCCGGTGGGTCAATGATATTGGCCTCACTGTTTGTGATGACTCGGGCATATCGCCATTTGTCCAGGGGGCCATTTATGATATTACCGAACGCAAACAGGCTGAAGAACAACTCCAAACATCGCTGCGCGAAAAAGAGGCCCTGCTGCGAGAAATCCATCACCGCGTCAAAAACAATCTGCAAGTGGTGTGCGCCTTGCTTGACTTGCAGGCCGGCGCCATCACCGACGCCCAGGCCAAAATTGCCTTTCAGGAAAGCCACAACCGGGTCCGTTCCATGGCCCAAATTCACGAACAATTGACCCACGCCGCAAACCTGGCCCAGGTTGACATGGCCGCCTACGTTCAAGAATTGGTCAACTCCTTGCAGATGGTCTACGACATGGATACAATATCTATTAAGATTGATGTTTCTGGGGTGACTCTACCCTTTGACCTGGTTTCTCCCTGCGGCTTGTTGATTAACGAGTTGGTTTCCAACGCCATGAAACATGCTTTTCCGTTCCCCCTGGCAGAGGCAGCGGGAGCGTATGAAATCCGGATTGAGTTAAAACCGGCCGGCGTCCAGAAAATAGCCTTGCTTGTTAGCGATAACGGGGTAGGGTTACCCGCCCAAATAGACCTGGAAAACCCCGGCTCATTGGGCCTGACCCTGGTCAAACTGCTGACCCGTCAGCTCAATGCCACCCTTGAGGTAAAACGAAACGGGGGCACCACCGTGAAGGTGATGTTTACCCCCTGACCCATGAGGTGAGACAATGCCCAACATCCAGATTTTGGTGGTAGAAGATGATTTGATTGTGGCCCGCAGTATTCAAAATCATCTCCAGAGTTTGGGCTACAACGTGCCGACCATGGTGACCACCGGCAAAGAAGCCCTGGCCAAAGTCGGCCAGGCGCAGCCGGACCTGGTCTTGATGGACATTAAACTCCCCGGCCAAATGGATGGCGTGGCCGCCGCCGAGCAAATTCGCGCCCATTACAATATCCCGGTAGTTTATCTCACCGCCTACGCCGACGACGAAACCCTGGCCCGGGCCAAAATCACCGGGCCGTTTGGCTATATCCTCAAACCTTTTGGGGTTAAAGAACTGCATAGCACCATTGAACTGGCCCTTTACAAACACCAGGTTGAGCAAAAACTCGATCGTCTTAACCGCGTGCTGCGGGCCATTCGTAATGTTAACCAACTGATCACCCACGAAAAAGACCGTAATAAGCTATTGCGCCAAACGTGCGAATGTTTGATTGAAACGCGCGGTTATCACCGCGCCTGGATAGCCTGCCTGAATGACTCCGGCCAGGTGGTTACGGCGGCCCAGGCGGGTTTTAAGGAAGAAGTTTTTCATGCTTTTTTAGAACAACTGGCGCAGAACGAATGTTCCCCCTGTTTGCAGAAAGTTATGGCCGGGCCGGGCGTATTATCTATTGAGGATTCCCTGGCCGCTTGTCCAAACTGCGTGCTACAGGAACAACAACCTGGCGAGGGAAAGCTGGTCGTTCGCCTGGCGCATCAGGCCAAAATCTATGGCCTCATGGCCGTTTCTATTCCGGCAGAACTGGCCGCCGACGAGGAAGAACACGCTCTCTTTCAGGAGGTTGCCGGTGACATTGCTTTTGCCCTTTATAGCCTGGAGGCAGAAGAAAAGCGCAATCGGATAGCGGAAGCCCTGCGGCAGAGCGAAAGCCGCTACAAACGTCTGCTCGAGTCTGTTACCGATTACATTTACACGGTTAAATTTGAGCAGGGCCGGCCGGTGTCAACCACCCACGGGCCGGGCTGCAAGGCCGTTACCGGCTATACCCCGGAAGAGTACGAGGCCGACCCCTACTTGTGGTATCGTATGATTCACGCCGACGACCGGGAAGCCGTGACCGAACAGGCTAACCGGTTGGCGGCCGGAGAAACGGCTGCTTCGCTTGAGCATCGTATTGCGCATAAAGATGGTTCTATCCGCTGGGTAAGCAATACCCCCGTGCCGCGCTACGATGAAACCGGACAATTGGTAGCCTACGATGGGCTGATTGCCGATATTACCACCCGCAAACAGGCCGAAACTGAAGCGCAACAAAGCCGCGACCAATTGCAAAGCATTTTCAGTGTCGCCCCTATTGGCATTGGGGTGGTGGTCAACCGCACCTTTACCTTTATTAATGACAGGCTGATAGAAATGCTGGGCTACTCCAGGGAGGAATTGCTGGGTCAAAACGCCAGGATGATTTACCCCAGCGACGAAGAATATGAGGGGGTGGGCCGGGAAAAATATGGCCAGATCAGGGAAAAAGGGTGGGGTTCGGTAGAAACCAAAATGCAGTGCAAAAACGGCCCAATAATTGATGTGCTGCTGAGTTCGTGCCCCATAGACCCGCAAAACCTCTCCCGGGGAGTCACCTTTACCATTCTGGATATTACGGCCCGCAAGCGCACCGAAGCCGCCTTGCGCCGGGAACGGGACAAGGCCCAACAATATTTAGACATTGCCGGGGTAATGCTGGTGGCCCTGAATGAAAAAGGCCAGATCACCCTGCTCAACCGCAGGGGGCATCGTATTTTGGGCTATAAAGAAGGTGAGCTGCTGGGCCAAAACTGGTTTGACACCTGCCTGCCGCCGGCGGTTAGGGAGAGGGTTAAGGAAGTTTTTAACCTGATGCTGGCCGGGGAGATTGAATTGGGCGAACGGCATGAAAACCCGGTTCTGACCAAATCCGGCGAAGAAAGGATCATTGCCTGGCGCAACATCAATCTAACAAACAG
Source organism: Anaerolineae bacterium (assembly GCA_016931895.1). NCBI lineage: Bacteria > Bacillati > Chloroflexota > Anaerolineae > Anaerolineae bacterium. Next base: position 12,349 of record JAFGDY010000141.1, on the reverse strand, counting down.
CGAAGGCCACATTGTCGGCACCCTAAGCTCCGGCGAAGACATCACCGAACGCAAACAAGCCGAACAGGAACGAGAAGAGTTACAGGCCCAACTCCTCCAGGCTAAAAAAATGGAGGCGATTGGCCGTCTTACCGGCGGCATTGCCCATGATTTTAACAATCTGCTCACGGCCATCAACGGTTTTGCCGAACTGGCCCAACACCGGCTAACGCCGGATGATCCCCTCCAGGAAATGTTGGGCTACATCTTCGATTCGGGCCAGCGGGCCGCCGGCCTGATCCGCCAACTGCTGGCCTTTAGCAGCAAACAGATCATCGCCCCCCAAATAATTGATCTCAACCTGCTGGTAACCGACCTGCAAAAAATGCTCCAGCGCATTATCCGGGAAGATATTCTCATGGAAACCGTTCTGGCCCCCGACCTGGGGTTGATCAAGGCCGACCCGGCCCAAATGGAGCAGATCATTGTTAACCTGGTGGTCAATGCCCGCGACGCCATGCCCGGCGGCGGCAAATTGACCATTAAAACAGCCAACACCGTTCTGAACGCCGGTGGCCCGGCGGAGCATCCCGAACTAACCGCGGGCCGTTACATTATGCTGACCGTCAGCGATACGGGCATTGGCATGAGCCGGGAGGTGCAAGCCCAGATATTTGAGCCTTTTTTCACCACCAAAAAACAGGGCCAGGGCACCGGCTTGGGGTTGTCTACGGTGTACGGCATTGTCAGGCAAAACGGCGGCGACATCAACATTAACAGTGAAGAAGGCCGGGGCACTACTTTTAAAGTTTACCTGCCGCAAACCGGAGAAACCGGCCCCGCCTTGGGCGTTTCAGAACATGCCGGCGCCATCCCAACCGGCGACGAGACAATTTTGGTGGTTGAAGACGACGCCGGGGTGCGGGACCTGATCCGTCAGGTTTTGGCCGGGCAGGGATATAAAATCCTGGAAACGCAAAACGGGCAAGAAGCGCTGCAACTGATTGCCGATTATGCCGACCCCATTCACCTGTTGCTCACCGATGTAGTGATGCCCGATATGAACGGCAAAACCCTGGCTAAAAGCTTGGCTCACTCCCATCCTCATCTGAAAATCATTCTCATCTCTGGTTACGGCGACGAAACCATCACTACTCAAGACCTGGACAGGGGAATAGCCTTTCTGAAAAAACCCTTCAACTCGACCACTCTGGCGCGCCAGGTACGGCTTACGTTAGATACGCCTACCCAAACAAAATAGGATAGGACCTATGACCAAGGCGAAAATCCTGGTTGTCGAAGATGAAGCCCTCATCGCCCAAAAAATAGAAAATAAACTGCTTCACCTCGGCTACAACGTACCCGCGGCGGTATCGAGTGGCGCGGAGGCCATCCAAAAAGTTGAGGCTCTGGAACCTGACCTGGTGCTGATGGACATTGGGTTGAACGGGGAAATGGACGGCATCGCCGCTGCCGCCGAAATTCAGAACCGGCGCGACCTGCCCATTGTTTATTTGACCGCCTATGCGGATGCAGACACTTTACAACGGGCCAAAATTACCCAACCCTTTGGCTACATCACCAAACCATTTGATGAAAGAGAATTACACACTACCATTGAAACGGCCCTCTACCAACATCGCCTGGAGAGACGATTGCGAGAGAGCGAAGAGCGGTATCGCATTGTGGCCGAAACAGCCACAGACGCCATTATTACTATTGATGAAACCAGCCAGATTATCTTTGTCAATTCCGCTGCCGAAACCACGTTTGGTTACACCAGGGACGAGCTACTGGGCCAACCGCTACAAATGTTGATCCCAAAACCGGTTCACCACGCCCACCACATTGCCTTGAACCAATACATTAATACCGGCCAAAAACACGGCCACTGGCAGGCTATGGAAACTCGCGGTATTCACAAAAACGGCCGGGAAATTCTGCTGGAAATTTCGCTGGGCGAATCCGTCAAGAACAATAAGCATTTTTTTACCGGCGTGATGCGCGACATCACCGAACGTAAACAAACCGCCACAACCTTGCAGGATAATATTCACGAATTAAAAATTGCCTACCGGCAGGCCATTATCTACGCCCAGGAATTGACCCGGGAAATCACCGAGCGGCGGCAAGCCGAGCAGCAAATTCAACAACTCAACGCCGAATTGGAGCAGCGAGTGGCCGACCGGACCCGGGACCTGTCGCTGTTGTATGAGGTCACGCTAGTGGCCAGCGAGTCTCTGGCCATGGAAACCATGCTGGAACGCTCGTTGGAGCGGGTATTGGCGGCTACGGGGCATAGCATTGGCGCCATCCACCTGTTGGATGAAGAGGGCGCCCAATTGCGCCTGGCGGCCCAACAGGGTGTGCCCAAAAACCTGATTGCCGAAATAGACACTATCCCCTTAGAAAATAGCCTGGCTACCTGGATAATGACGCATGGCGAACCTGTCCTGGCCCCTGATCTGGCGGCGGACCGGCGCACGCCCCTGGCTATTCGCCGGTTCAAGGAGTTCATTGCTTACCTGGGGCTGCCGATGCGCACCAGGGGCCAAACGTTGGGCGTGCTCAGTATTACGGCGGTGGGCCGGGAACAAGAGTTCAATGCGGAGGAGGTGGCCTTGCTGGCCTCTGTGGCCGACCAGGTGGGGGTGGCGGTCGAGAACGCCCGGTTGCGCCAGCAGGCCGAACGCGCGGCCGTTATTGAGGAACGGGAGCGGCTGGCCCGCGAGTTGCACGATTCCGTAACTCAATCGTTGTATAGCCTGTCGCTGTTTGCCGAAGCGGGCGAAAATCTAATTGAGGCCGGAGATTTAGCTGCCGCCAAACATAATCTCAGCCGGATGGGCGAAACGGCGCAGCAGGCGCTCAAGGAGATGCGCCTATTGGTGTACGAGTTGCGCCCCCTGGACCTGGAACGAGAAGGTTTAATCGGCGCTTTGCATCAAAGGCTGAGCGCGGTTGAGGGGCGGGTCAATATCAGGGCCAGGCTGGTGGCCGAAGAACTGGTGGAACTACCGGCCTCTGTAGAAGAAGAACTCTATCGTATTTCCCAGGAAGCCCTGAACAACGCCTTAAAGCACGCCGGAGCCACGACGGTTACGGTTCACCTACGGATTGAAGAGGAGCAAGTTGTGTTAGAAGTAGTTGACGATGGGACCGGGTTTGATCCCCGCGCCATTATTGATGCCGGCGGCCTGGGCCTGGTGAGCATGCAAGAGCGAGCCGAAAAACTGGGCGGGACTTTGACCATTCACTCCTCGCCGGAAGAAGGAACAAGGGTGAAGGTGAGCGTGCCCACTCAAGATTTGTAAACATTGACCAATGACCGACGACCAACGACCCTTGACCATTGACAGCGACAAACGACCAATAATTAACTTTCGTCGTTTGTCGTTCGTCGTTCGTCGTCCCAATTCACAATTCCCAATTTTCTTGGGGAGGTGTTGCAGTGACCCAAACAGCCTCTATTCGCATTGTTATTGCCGACGATCACGCGGTAGTTAGAGAAGGATTGCGCACGCTCATCTCTACCAAACCGGGCATGGAGGTGGTAGGCGAGGCGGCAGATGGCGCCGAAGCCGTCACCAAAGTCCGGGCGTTGGCCCCAGACGTTATTTTGCTGGATATGGTGATGCCCCGTAAAAACGGCCTGCAAGCCATCCATGAAATCAAGCAGGAGAATCCCGGCGCCCGCATCCTGGTATTGACCAGTTTTGACGACGACGAGCGCGTTTTTTCTGCCATTAAAGCAGGGGCGTTGGGCTATTTGCTCAAAGATTCCTCGCCGCAGCAATTGCTCCAGGCCATTCAGGATGTTTACCAGGGCCGGTCGTCGCTGCATCCTTCTATTGCCCTCAAAGTAATCCGCGAATTGAACCAACCCTCAGACCTGCCGCCCACCGAGGAGCCGCTCACCGAACGCGAGATGGAAACGCTGCGCCTCATTGCCCAGGGGCTTACCAACCAAGAAATCGCCGATACCCTGACCATCAGCGAACGCACGGTAGGCAAACACGTCAGTAATATTCTGGACAAACTGCACTTGGCCAACCGGACTCAGGTGGCGCTGTATGCCCTGCGGCGGGGATTGGCTACGCTTGACCCGGAATAAAATCCGCCATCTACCTGCCGGGTGGCGGGGGCGGTTTTTATTTTGACTATTGGGGAATCTTTTTGGGTAGTGGTAAAGTTGTAAGTGATGAGGATTTTCAGCATGTCATTTCGAGCGACAATAGGAGCGAGAAATCTCCTTAGACTCTGCTTAAAACGAACATCTCAAGGAGATTTCTCGTCACTTCGTTCCTCGAAATGACATGCCATTACTTACTGTTTAACCACCACCTCTTTTCGATCAATTCAGCCACTTGATCAGAGTCACCTGGGCTTGGTGGTCGTTTAGCTCTTTAATATTGCTCTCGTCAACCAACTGGCACGCCCCAATCAAACAGCGTTTGGGAATGGACATATTTTGCGCCAGGTGTTTGTGGCCTCTATGGGGAATATGTTCTCGTTTGACCAAACAACTTACCTGAAAACCGCGCTGTTCGTTTTGGGTGGCATTAGAAAAAACAATTTCGCCGGGTGCGTCGTTGTTCCAGGAGAGGGCGCGAGCCAATTCTGACGCCGCCAAAGAAATGCGGGCCTGGTCGGCTGTATTGAACCCCATTTCCTTGGCTATTTTTCGGGCTTCCATGCGAGCCATGACCACATCTAAATCACTGCTCACCGAAATTCTACTGGCTATACTCATCCCGTTTTCTCCAACACCGGCAAAGGACGACGAACGACGAAGGACGAACGACGGGTCATTGGTCATTGGTCGTTAGTCGTTGGTCGTTGGTCGTTGGTCGTTGGTCGTTGGTCGTTAACTTTAGTATACCGCTAATAAGCACAACAGCCAAACTCCCAATGCCCCTCCGAGAATGAACAGGACGTATGCCCCCAGGCAGGCGCCGGTGGCGGCCATCAGGATGAGACGTTTCAACGGCTCAGGCCAGCTATACAGCGGCGGCAATGAAGGCGGTGCTGGAAAGTGAACGATTTTAAGAACTTGCATGGCTCTGCCCTCTTTTTAATCTAACTTGTATCTGGCCACCAGCGTCTCCATTTGCCGGGCCAGGTTCGATAGGTCTTGCGCGGCCTTTTCCGCCTGGCGCGTGGAAGCCAGGTTTTGAATGGTGGCCTGGTTGATGTTGTCCATGGCCAGCGAAATTTGCTCCATGCCGGTATTTTGCTGCCGGGCGTTGGCCACAATTTGTTGCGCCGCCGTGGCGCTGGCGGTTATACTGCTGCTTAATTGTTGAATAGCCGCGCCGGTCTTTTCGGTAAGCAGCACGCCGCTGTCAACGCCCTTGGTGCCCTCTTCGGTGGCCATCACGGCGGCGTTGGTGGCCCTTTGAATTTCGTGGAGAATGTTTTTAACTTGGGCTGTGGCTTGCCGGGATTGTTCGGCCAGATTGCGCACCTCAACCGCCACCACAGCAAACCCTTTGCCGTGTTCGCCGGCCCGCGCCGCTTCCACCGAAGCGTTGAGCGCCAGCAGGTTGCTTTGAGAAGCAATGTCGTCAACCGTGGCCGTGATTTCGCCAATTTGTTGGGTTTGCTCGCTCAAGGCCAGGATATTCTCGGCAATGCCTTCCACCTTTTCCTTGATCTGGTTGATGCTCTCCACAGCGTCGGTAACGGCCTGCTGGCCGGTTTGAGAGATTTCACTGGTACGTTGCGCCTGTTCGGCTACGGCCTGCGCTTTTTTGAAAGCTTGCTCAACAATGGTTTTCACTTCGTCAATAGTGGTTGAGGTTTGCGAAATGGCCGCAGATTGTTCGTTGGCTCCGGCGGCCTGTTGGGTGGTGGCGGCCAGAATTTCGGTAGCGGCGGCGGTTATATTGGCCGTGGCCCGGCGGATTTGGCCGGTGATGTCACCCAAACGCTCAACCATATTGTTCAAGTGGTTGCCCAAGATAAGCAAAGGGTCATCCGGGCCTTGCCCATTCTCGTGCAGGTTGAGTTGGGCCGACAGGTCGCCTTCGGCTACCTGGGTGATGTAGGCCACATACCCGGCAATTATTTTTTGCAGGTATTCGTGTTGTTCCTGCTCCGCTGCCGCCCGGTGTTCAATTTCTAATTTGGCCAGTTCCAATTCTCTGGCCCGCTTTTCTGCCTCTTGATTGGTCAAACGGGCCTGGCGAACCGTTTTTTCTTGCTCTACCACATTACCCCGGATAATTACGGCCGCAATCAACAACATAAAAAGACTCAAGGCCGTGCTGATGATCCAGCCGGATGTTTCGTCCAGCGGCGCAAACCAGACCGGCGGCCAAAATTTGGCCAGGGTAATATTGGTTATAAAGGAAAGAATACAGGCTCCAACCACCCAACGTCCGCGCCTATCTCCCAAAAGAAAGTAGCCCAGAAAGATGATTAAGGGATAGATCAGGGCGATGGTCACCAACAGCTCGGAAATTAAAATCGGGACAATTGTTATGACCAGCAGGATTGAGGCAAAGAGAAAGAACATGCCGGCTATATCTTGCCGGCGGCGGCGAAAGGTGGGGTATAAAACGGCCCCCACTACAGCGGCTATATCAATAAGAATGAGCGCCGGCAATTGGGTGTACTCCCGGAAAAAGAGCCACAGGATGAGGGTAATGATAATACTAATGATGACAGCTCCCAGAAGGTAGCGGCTGGTTTGCAGGGCAAATTGTGACCGGCGGGCGGCCAATTCGGCTTCAATGGTTATCTCTTCTGCTCTGGATTTGTTTGCCGGTGAGGTCATCTTTTTCCTCCAAAAAACTATTTTTGAGATTTGGGGTGTTCATTCCAGCCAGATGGAGATAGTGATACAGTTGCCGTATTTGGGGTCCTGGGTAAACTGATATTCGTCCACTATTCTGCTCAAACTCAGAAAGTTGGCTTTGTCACCGCTGTCTTGGCATCCTACTTGCAAGATATGGGTTAATTTGGCCGCACGCAGGCCTTGGTCGTTGCAAACAAATTGCAGGCCCTTACGCCCGGCGTTCTCGCGCCAATAAATCACAATCTCTCCTTGACCGGCATAGGTAACAATCTTATCGGCTATCTCAAAAATGGCCGTGGAAAGGCGCACCTGATCAATTAGACTATAGCCTACCTCATCGGCCAATTTCCGCACCGTGGTGCGGGCAATGGCCACGTCGAGCGGTTGCTGTAAGGTCAGGCGTTGAATGACACCCGGCGCAAATGTTTTTTGAGGTTTTCCTTTGATTTCCCCACTCACCAAGGGAGATGGATGAAACATAGTTTCTTCTTGAACGGTCATGAGCAATACCCCTATCGCGTACCACTCAGCCTACTTTTGAGATGTAGACCACAAAGGTTTTTGAAATTTGTGCGGTTTGCCGCAAGCGGGCTTCTTTCTGGACGCCGGGCTAAACAATCACATTTTAATGCTGATTTGCGACCTGGTTTGGTAATGAGATAAGAGTTTAAGCCCTCTGACCACTTCGTTCATGCGTTGCATCTCTTGCACAATGATGCTCAGGTCGGCGGCGGCGGGACTTTTGGGATCGGTTTGGGCCAGTAATAGTTCACTCAAACCCAATATCACCGTCATGGGCTGGTTTAACTCATGCACGCTGGCATCAATGAGCGTCAGCAACGCTTCTGCTTCGGGGCTGTCACTTCTGCAGGATGGCAGGGCTTTTCCATTTTGTCTTTCTAAGCCTATTTCTTTACCGGAGGGGTTATACATCTATATTCTCCTACTACGCTATTACCAGTTTGGTTTCTCCCATTGGCCTAAATGTTTCAGTGTAATATTGGTTGAGATAAAAGCCCTTCCACAGTGGTAAAAAATTCTCCCGCCGGGCAGCCGATGGTCAACACGCTGTCGGCGTCGGCAATTTTGGCCATCCATTGCTGCTGCATATTGTCAACCAGCACAATGCAGCGAGTGTGCGGCGACTCGGCTTTGATTTGCCTGGATACGCTTTGAATGTCGTTATTGGCCAGTTTGGAATCGAGCAGCACCAGCGCCGGTTGTTCTTCGGCAATAATCCGCATCGCCGCAGGGCCGTCGCTGGCCTGGAAGATGGTTTCGATACAGGGCACAGCTCTTAGCATGGTGCGTAGTCCATCTCGGATCCGGCCTGGACTGGCCACAATCAGCGCTGGCGCCAAAATTTCAAAATCTTTATTCATCAAGGTTTTTGTTTCCTTTTGTCACCCCACTTTAACATTTTATCATTTTTTCATCCGGCGCGCAGTGGTAAAAAAAAGGCATTTGGGTAAAAAAAAGACCACTTTTTCAGTGGTCTTTTCTACGCAAAAATACACCCGAAACTACGTAAAATTACGTAAACGACGAAGGACGGAGGACGAACGACCAACGACGAACGACAGAATTGATCGGTCATTAGTCGTTGGTCATTGTTGGTCGTTGGTCGTTGGTCGTTCTCACAACTTTGATAAAATTTCCACCCCGTTTTTTGTAATCGCCACCGTATGTTCAAACTGGGCCGAGAGCGAACTGTCTGCCGTTACCACGGTCCAGCCGTCATCAAGTTGCACCCACTCATGCGTACCCAGGTTAATCATCGGCTCAATGGTGAAAACCATCCCCGGACGCAGTTGAGGCCCTCGCTTGGCCTCGCGCACGTGCGATACCGATGGCGATTCGTGCAGGGATTTGCCCAGGCCGTGCCCGCCCCATTCGCGCACCACGCTAACGCGCTGCCTTTGGGCGTAAGCCTCAATGGCCCGGCCAATATCGTTGAGGTGGTGGCCCAATTGAGCGGCCTCGATGCCAATGTGGAGACATTCCCGGCTAACGTCTAAAAGCCGTTGGGCTTCCGCTGAAATTTGGCCTACGCCAAAGGTCATGCAGGCGTCGCCGCAATAGCCCTGGTAGCGCAGGCCAATGTCAATACCCACAATATCGCCCGCCTGCAAAATACGCTCGTTTGGCAGGCCGTGGCAAATTTCATGGTTCACCGAGGCGCAAATCACGCCCGGAAAAGGGGGGTGTTCCGGCGGATTGCCGCGATAGCCTTTGTATAACGGCGCGGTGTGTTGGCTTTTAAGATATTTTTCGGCTAACCGATCCAACTCGGCCAGGGTAATGCCGGGCGCAATGTGTTCGCTCAACAAAGCAAAGGTTTCCGCCACAATCCGTCCCGCGGCCCGCATCCGGGCCAAAGCGCGTTGGCTTTTCAGCGGGATGCCCATCCAGTACACTGTTGTTTCCTCCTCAATTAGTTAATTTTCTGGTAGTGGTCGTTACTGATTTTACCCGCTTGTGGCTTGATGAACAAGCCGGGACAACGGGAAACAGCAGTTTGCTTCAGAGTTAAATTAGCTGTAAGATAGGAGCAAGGTTGGCCAACTGATATGACCAAATCGCCGTTGCCAGTCGTCACAATATTGACCCTGTGCTGAATCCCCATGAATTTTAAGGAGGGCAGAATCTATTCTGCTACTCCCCAAATAGAACTACAGAGAAAGGATGTTCATCATGAAGGCCATCATGGTTATGTTCGATTCCCTCAACCGGCACATGCTGCCGCCCTACGGCTGTGAATGGGTGCATGCACCCAATTTTGAACGCCTGGCCGAAAGAACGGTCACTTTTGAAAACTATTACGTGGGCAGTATGCCCTGCATGCCGGCCCGCCGCGACCTGCACACCGGACGTTACAATTTTCTGCACCGCAGTTGGGGGCCGCTGGAGCCGTTTGACGACTCAATGCCCCAACTCCTCAAGGAGCATGACGTCTACACTCACCTGGTCACCGATCACTACCATTATTGGGAAGATGGCGGCGCCACCTATCACAACCGTTACAGTTCCTTTGAAATAGCGCGGGGGCAGGAAGGTGATTTATGGAAAGGCCAGGTGCAAGACCCGGCGATCCCCCCGGTAGTGCCCAACGCCAGAGCCGGAACACCCTGGTGGCGGCAGGACTGGGTCAATCGCGGTTATATGCCCACGGCCCAAGATCAATCCCTGGCCAAAATATTTGAACTGGGGCTGGAGTTCATCCAAACCAACCACAGCCAGGATAATTGGTTCCTGCAAATTGAGTCCTTTGACCCCCACGAACCGTTTTTTACCCAACAAACCTATAAAGACCTTTACCCGCATGATTACAACGGCCCCCACTTTGACTGGCCGAATTACGAGCAAGTAGCAGAAACCCCGGAACAGGTTAAACATCTGCGCTACCAGTACGCAGCCCTGCTCAGTATGTGTGATGAATATTTGGGCCGGGTGCTGGATATGATGGACGAACTGGACATGTGGGCAGACACCATGCTCATTGTGGTGACCGATCATGGCTTTTTGTTGGGAGAGCACGACTGGTGGGCCAAGTGTGTCCAACCCTTTTACGGCGAGGTGGCCCACCCGCCGCTCTTTATTTGGGACCCGCGCTGTGGCTGCCGGAATGAACGGCGGCGGTCGTTGGCCCAGATGATTGATCTTTCGGCCACGTTGCTGGACTATTTTGGCGTAGGGCGTCCTCCGGATATGCGGGGCCTGCCCCTACAAGAGACCATTGCCGCCGACCGACCGGTCCACGAGGCTGTTTTATTTGGCCAGCACGGCATGCACGTCAACTGCACCGATGGCCGTTATGTTTACATGCGCGCCCCGGTCCACCCCGATAATAGTCCCCTTTATGATTATACCCTGATGCCAACCCACATGCGCCAGCCATTTGGAATTGATGAGTTGCAGGATATTCAATTGGCCCCACCTTTCTCCTTTAGCAAAGGGTGTCGCCTGATGAAAATTGCCACCCGGCCCTGGCAAAATCCCTATCCTTTTGGCACCCTGCTTTTTGACCTGCACAACGATCCTAAACAGGAACACCCGCTGGATGCCCCGGCGGTTGAAGAAAGGATGAACCAATATTTGGTCAAATTAATGAAAGAACATGACGCCCCCCCCGAGCAATTCGAGCGGCTTGGCCTGGGCTGAAATAATGCTTTTTTTATTGTAGTGGCGACTTCAGTTGCAAATTGTCTCCCAAAAACGACTGAAGTCGTCACTCCCAACCGTCACTCCCAACCAATGCCCTACATATAGTATGGTTGGTCAACAACCTACCGGATATAGAATCCGGCGGCAATACTCCGGGACAAAATTGTATTTTTAGCCGATTTGTGATAACATAAGATTGAAAGTATTATGTTAACTCCCTGGTGTTGGAGTGGCAATCACTATGTCGGCAGATGAAATCATTCAGGCCAAAATCTATCGGCTTGAGGAATTGCGCAAATACCAGGCCTACTACGGCCCGCATACGCCCTATCCCGTTATTGTGGAAATGAATGAGCTGGAACTTGAATTGCGGCGGATACTGGGCGAGCAGGCCACCCGGCCAACCCGCGTGGCCGGGAAAAAGGTCAAGCGGAAACGCCCGCGCCAGGCCCCTAAACGGCAGTTCTGGCGGATGTCGCAGGCCACCATTGATGCGATTGCCACCATTGCCTTTATTGGGCTGGTGTTTTTGCTTGGCTCCATTGTTTTTGCCGCTTATATGCAAACCAGGCCGGAGGCAGCCATTGCCCATGTAGGGGGGGATGATCCTATTTACGCCCCTCCGCCTACCTTACGGCCAACCTTTACCCCCACCGGCGATCCAAACAATCCGGCCTTACCTGTAGCAGAGGTGGCCGCTGCCGGTAACTTGCCCGCGGCCCAGCAGGCGGCTACGGAGGTGCCCACCCTGGTGCCCACGGTAACCCCTACGGCCAGCCCCATCCCCACCGATACGCCTCTGCCCACCGACACGCCTATTCCCACCCAACCGCTGCCCACGGCCACCCCGACTCCGCCCACACCCACCCCCGCACCCGATTTTCCCTTTGTGGTGGCCGAGCAGGGCAACCGGATGTTCCAAAAAACAACCTATCACGTGATCACGCTTTACCTGGCCCTGGTTACGGCCGATAATGCGCCGATTGGCGGGCTAAAAGTGGTCGGCGACCACGCGCCTTCCGGGGAACACCGCGAAAGCGCCCTCAGCGATTGGAATTGGAGCGTGGTCAATTGCGTAGATTGTGACTACATTAAATCTGGCAATGCTAAATTGGAGTTAGGCCCCTTTACCGATGGGGTGTGGCACGTTTACGTGGCCGACCCGGACGGCATTCCTCTTTCGGCGGCGATCCCCCTCGCCTACTCCGCCGACCCGGAGCAATGGGTGTGGGACTTTCTCATTTTTAAGAAAAATGACGTATCCAGAAGGTAATCGTTCAGGTAGTACGGCAAAAATCAAGCAAACTTCTAATACATGCAGGGCAATCGCGTGTATTATGTAAAATAATTTGGTAAATAGGGTATCAGAGGTCATAATTTCGTGAAATAAATTCAAAGCAGGAG
>JAFGDY010000140.1 GCA_016931895.1 Anaerolineae bacterium | reverse complement strand
GTTCTGGTAAAGGTTCGTCGGTGGATGTCGCTGGGAGCGGTTGGTCGGCGGGAGGCTGGGGTTGATCAGGGGCCGGAGGTTGTTCGGGGGGCGGCGCCGGGGTTGGTTGATCAACGGGTTGGGGCTGGTCGGCGGGGGCTTGAGCGGGCTGCGGTTGCTCTGGCGGAGATTGGGGAGATTGGAATAAGGCCCCGGCCGTCACATTGCCTGCCGCCAGGAAAATGGCCAACAGCAGGGCCATCCCAAACAGCAAGGGCAATCGGCCCGAATTGATGAGGCTAAAAATCAGGCTGCGCCCATACCGGCCAGATCGAGAAAGATTAAGATGAAATGAAGCCTGTCGGCTCATAAAAAATAGTCTCCTTCCTGCAATAAGGCGCTTAGAATATCCTCAAGTCTCACCGCGGTTCCCATAGACTCAAGGCCTTATCTAATCGCCCAGCTATTATAGCAATATCAGGAGACTTTTGCCAAATCCCAGGGTTTTTGGGGACGTCTCAGATTGGAAACAAACTCCGAGCGTTTTTTAGAATATAACAAAGGCTGGCTGGCCCGTGGTTGGACTAGGTACGGCCAACATACAAAGACACCCCAAAATGAGGACGGCCAAAAACAATAAGATTGCCAAAATCAAAAGTTGCTGGCGAGAGATATTACCCATCGTAATGTTCTCAATCTTAAACTTAACTGCATTTTTTTCTATGGGTCTGTCCGACATTTTAGGAGGACCGGGGGGTGTGGGGGGCGTCCCCCCAATTCCCCCCCTGTACTTTCCAAAAATTTTGGACGCACCCTTTTTCTAGCCTGATTTTACCCTATGTAACCATAATGCACAAGCGCGGGCCGGACTCGCCCACAAGCCTTCATTTTTCTTGACAGGGTTAGGCGGTGGTGTTAGGATGTTAACATAGGTTTATCCCCAGATTTCAAAACTATAAATTGCCCGGTGTGCCAGATACCGGGCCAGCTATCAGACAAGGAGGTCAATGTGGCGCAAAAAATGAAGATCACCTATGCAACAATTTCGGCTGACAATGAGGAGTTGCAGTCAGCTTATGACCAGGCCATTGCCAGGGTCAAGACCGAGTGGTTGGGCGTGGAAGTGCCTATGTTTATTGACGGGGAAAAAGCTTACGCCAATGAAAAATTTAAGAGTTATAGCCCCATCAATACCGACATGCATTTATGCACGGCGCAAAAAGGAACGGCGGAGCATGCCCGGTTAGCCATTGCGGCGGCTAAAGCGGCTTTCCCCGGTTGGCGTAAAACTCCCTGGCCGGACCGGGTAGCCCTTATCCGCCAACTGGCCGAGAAAATAAGCGCGAACAGCCTGGAACTCAGCGCGTTGATGATTTTGGAGGTAGGAAAAAGCCGGCTAGAAGCCTTGGGCGAGGTAGAAGAAACCGCCGACTTGCTGCGCTATTATGCCGATTCAATGGAGAAAAACAGGGGTTTTATCAACGAGTTGGGCAAGCTCAATCCCAATGATCCCGGTGAGCATAACTTCAGCGTGCTGCGCCCCTATGGGGTGTGGGTGGTCATCTCGCCGTTCAATTTTCCCATGGCCCTTTCCGCTGCGCCCATTGCGGCGGCCCTGGTCACGGGTAACACGGTTGTTTTCAAAAGTTCTTCCGACGTGCCCTACGATGGTTGGAAAACGGCGGAGTTGTTTGCCGAAGCCGGTCTGCCGCCAGGGGTATTTAACTATGTCAGCGGCCCGGGGGCAACGGTGGGCCAGGAGTTGCAGGACAATCCTGACATGAGTGGCTGGACCTTCACCGGCTCTTATAACGTAGGCATGACGGTTTTAAAAACAGCCGGTCAGGGACAGTATCCTCGCCCGGCCATTATTGAAATGGGAGGCAAAAATCCCACCATTGTTTCCAATACGGCTGAAGTAAATAAGGCCGTTACCGGCGTAGTCCGGGCTGCCTTTGGCATGGATGGGCAGAAATGTTCAGCTTGCTCCCGGGTTTATGTGCAAGCAGGGATATACGATGCCTTCAAGTCCAAATTGATCGAACAAACCACGGCCATCAAAATTGGCGATCCCACCCGGCGCAATACTTTTATGGGCACAGTGATCAATAAAGCGGCCTATGAAAAATACCAACAGTATATGGCCCAGGCTCGCGTCGACGGCCAGGTATTGGTTGGGGGCCGGGTGTTGACCGAGGGCGATTTTGCCAAGGGCTATTTTGTTGAACCGGCCATTATCGAGGGGCTGCCCGAAGATCACGAGCTGGTTAAAACCGAGTTGTTTGTGCCCATTTTGTATCTGGCCAAGGTCAACACCCTGGATGAGGCTATGGCCAAAGCCAACGCCACCCATTACGGCCTGACCGCCGGTTTCTTTGGCGAAGATAAGCAAGAGATTGAATGGTTTTTAGATAATATTCAGGCCGGAACAATTTACGCTAATCGGATGGCGGGCGCTACTACCGGCGCCTGGCCCGGCGTGCAGGCGTTTGGCGGCTGGAAAGGGAGTGGGTCCAGTGGCAAGGGCATTGGCTCGCTCTATACGCTGGCGCTTTATATGCACGAGCAAAGCCGCACGATTATTGGTTGATTGTTACCGTTCAGCCTCAAGTTGCTTCGAGGGATCCAGACCCTAAAGGTCTCTATGAATTTTTAGAAATTAATCCGGTAATGTAGGGGCGTACCCTTGTGGTCGCTCCAGAGGACAGGCACAAGGCGCTGTCCCTACGAT
>JAFGDY010000139.1 GCA_016931895.1 Anaerolineae bacterium | reverse complement strand
GAATGTCATTTCGAGGCCATAAGCCGAGAAATCTCCTTCTAAAGGTACGGTTTCGAGGAGATTTCTCCTGTAAGCGTAGCGGCGTCGAATGACATATCCGCCATTGTTACTGAAAGTAATGGTTTCAAACTAATCTCAGTATAGTAGTTATGAGGTAATTTACCATGATGCGTTTTGATAGATTCACCGAACGCGCCCAGGACGCAGCCATGCGAGCCTACGAAATTTTGCAACGGTATCAGCATACCCAGGCCGATACCGAACACTTTTTTTTGGCTTTGCTGGAGCAGCCCAATGGGCTGGTGCCGGAGATATTTGAAAAAATGGGCGTCGAGCCGGAAATGTTGATGGACCAATTGGACCGGATTCTCTCGGCTGCCCCCAGGGTGGGTGGTTCGGTTAATATTGCGGTGGGGCAGGTCTACATTACGCCTCGTTTAAAACGAGTGCTGGACAATGCCCAAGAAGAAGCCAAAACCATGCAGGATGAGTATATCTCTACCGAGCATTTGCTGCTGGCTATCTGCGACGAAAAAAATACGCCCAGCGCCCGGATTTTGCAGGAAGCGGGGGTGACCAAAGCCAGAGCGGCCGATATGGTTGAAGAAATCCGGGGCGGCCAAAAAGTAACCACCCCGCACGCCGAAAGCCGCTATCGCACCCTGGAAAAGTTTAGCCGCGACCTGACCGCAATGGCCGCCGAAGACAAACTTGACCCCGTGATTGGCCGCGATGATGAAATTTTGCGCTTGATCCAGGTGCTTTCGCGCCGCACCAAAAACAACCCGGTGCTCATCGGCGAGGCGGGGGTGGGCAAAACGGCCATTGTAGAAGGATTGGCCCAAAAAATTATTAACGACGACGTACCTGAAATTCTGATGGGTAAAAAGGTGGTCAGCCTGGACCTGGGCGCAATGATTGCCGGCTCCCGGTTTAGGGGCGAGTTTGAAGAGCGTCTCAAAAATACCCTGGAAGAAATCCAAAAGGCCGGCGGCGAGATCATCCTCTTTATTGACGAACTGCACACTGTGGTGGGCGCGGGCGCAGCCCAGGGCGCGGTTGACGCCAGCAATATGATGAAGCCGCCCCTGGCCCGCGGCGAACTGCGCTGCATTGGGGCCACCACGCTGGACGAATTTCGCAAATACATTGAAAAAGACCCGGCCCTGGAGCGCCGTTTTGCGCCGGTGTTTGTGGACGAACCAACCGTGGAAGAGACCATTGAGATGTTGCGCGGTCTCAAACACCGTTACGAGGAACATCATAACATCACCTACACCGACGAGGCTCTCAGCGCCGCCGCCCGGCTTTCCAGTCGTTACGTGTCGGACCGTCACCTGCCCGACAAAGCCATTGACCTGATTGACGAGGCCGCCAGCAAATTGCGCATTGCCATTTACTCCATGCCGGATAACCTGAAGCACAAAAAGAAAGAACTCAACAAACTAAAGAATGAAGAGGTTGAGGCCGGACAAAAACAAGAGTGGGAACGCGCCGCCGAAATCAAAGCCGAGCGATTGCGCCTGGAAGAAGAGTTTGAGCAAGAGCATGCCGGTTGGCGTCAGGAGAAAAACCTGGACGAAGTGGTGGAAGTGGGCGACATTGCCGAAGTGGTCTCCAGTTGGACCGGCATTCCCTTGCACGACATGCTGCAAACCGAGGCCGAAAAATTACTGGGGATGGAGCAGGCCCTCCACGAGCGCGTTATCGGCCAGGAAGAGGCCATTGTGGCCATCAGCGATGCCATTCGCCGCGCCCGTTCCGGCCTCAAAGACCCGCGCCGCCCCACCGGCAGTTTCCTTTTCCTGGGCAGTTCCGGGGTGGGCAAAACCGAACTGGCCAAAACCCTGGCCTGGTTTTTGTTTGACGACGAGGATGCCTTGCTGCGCATTGACATGAGCGAATATCGAGAAGGGCACACCGTGAGCCGCCTGTTTGGCGCGCCCCCGGGGTACGTCGGCTACGACGAGGGCGGCCAACTGACCGAGGCGGTCCGTCGCCGGCCTTACCAGGTGGTGCTGTTTGACGAGATTGAAAAGGCCCATCCCGATGTTTGGAACGCGCTGCTGCAAATTTTAGAGGAAGGCCGTTTAACCGACGGTCACGGCCACAACGTTAACTTCACCAATACCGTGGTCATTATGACCAGCAATGTGGGCACTGCCTTTGGGGCCAAAGGCGGCACCCTGGGTTTCCGGCAAACGGGCGACCAGGGCACGTTTGACGACTCGCGCCTCAAAGGTGATATTCAAGACGCGCTGCGCCAGCACTTCCGGCCCGAGTTTTTGAATCGGATTGATGAAATCATCATCTTCCACACCCTCACCAAAGAGCAGGTGACCCAAATTGTTGATTTGCAGATGAAGGAAATTGCGGGCCGTTTGGGTGAACATGGTATCACTATTGAACTCACCGATTCCGCCCGTGTCTGGCTGGCCGAACAGGGCTATGATCCGGCCTTTGGCGCGCGCCCGTTGCGCCGTACCTTGCAAAAGCAGGTAGAGTCGCCGCTGTCTGTTAAATTGCTGCGGGGCGAGTTCAAGCCCCACGATACCGTGATTGTGGATTACAGTGAAAATGAGGGATTAGTGTTCATCAAAAAAGATGAGCTGGTGGTAGAAGTGCCGGCCAGTGAAACGGTTGACAGCAAATAAGGGCCGGCCCAAAACCTGCCCCAAGTAACCATCACGGTGTGGTTTTGATTCTTCTGGAAAAAAGTCCCTGCGCCGGATTTGATTGGCGCAGGGACTTTTAGAACTTACGCACGGCCCAGAGGTGACAGTCACTTACAAAGTGACTGTCACCTCGCTTTTTATTCTGCCGGCGTTGAGACATTCTGTACCCTCAGCCCAGCACCACTTCAACCACATTTTGTTCGGCCAGCCTGTCTGCCGGAACAAGGTTGCCGGGCAGCGTTTCGCCGTTGAGGGTTAGCAATTTGACCCCCCGGCAGACCCGGTTAGGATTTTTGACCTCAATTTGAACAACACAACCGCGAAAACGCCGTGTAGCCTTAAACCCGGCCCAGGTATGGGGAATGCAGGGATCAAGGCGCAGGCCGTCCGGCTCCGGCTGGAGGCCCAGAATGTACTGCGTGGCGCTAAAGTAGGCCCAGGCTGCCGCGCCGGTGAGCCACGAAGTGCGGCCGTTGCCGGGGCGCGGCGAAAAAGTGGAATACGTGGTTTGGCACTGCACGTAAGGCTCAACCTGGCGCAGTTCGGCTTGGTCATTGTAGGCCGCGGGCATCGAGGCCCGGTAATATTCGTAGGCCAGGTCGCCGTGGCCCAGCAGGCACTCGGCCATTACGCCCCAGCCCTGGGTATGGTTGAAGACGCCGGCGTTTTCTTTGATGCCGGGGTTAAAAACCACGGCCCGCATCACGTCAATGGGCGTTTTGACAAAAGGCGGGGCGCAGAGCATCAAGCCGTAGGGCGTGGCCAGGCGCTGCTGCACAGTTTCCATACAACGTTGAGCCTGGGCAGCGGTGGCCGTTCCGCTGATCACGGACCAGAGCTGCGTATTCAAATAAACCTGGCCTTCGGCATAATGGCGCGTGCCATACACGGCGCCGTCTTCGCCGATGGCCCAGATAAACCAATCGCCGTCCCAGGCGCAGGCCTGGATGCTGGCCTCCATTTTTTCACGCCGGTCCAGTGCCCAGGCAGCTTCGTCGGGCTGGCCGAGCCGGTTGGCAATTTCGGCGTAAATGGTCAGGCCCAAACGCACCTGAAAGGCCACAAACAGGCTTTCGCCGTAGTAGCCAAGCCGCAAGCAGTCGTTCCAATCGGCGGCCAGGCCGCAGGGCAGGCCGTGCCGGCCCAGGCGCTCCAAGTTGAATTCCAGGGCGCGGCGCAGGTGGCCCAAAACAGTGGCCTCGCCCTGGTCGGCGTAGGGCAGCACTTTATGGTAAAAGTCCAGGTTTCCGGTTTCACCCACGTAGGCCGGAATGGCGTTAAAAAACCAGAGGCAGTCGTCGGAACGGTATTCGGCGGGATCGGGGCCTGTTTCCCGGCCGGGCTGGTGGTCAAAGGGTTTAACAATGGGCATGGCCCCGCCGTTGGCCAATTGGCCCGTGAGCAGCAGTTCCAGCCGCCGGCGGGCTTCTTCCGGGATGGCGGCCACCACCCCCAAAATATCCTGCACCGAATCGCGGAAACCCAAACCGTCCCGCTCGCCGTTGTAAACCAGGCTGGCCGCCCGCGACCAGGCAAAGGTGATCAGGCAGTTGTAAAGCCCCCACACATTGATGGTGTGGTTCAGTTCTTCGTCCGGCGTTTCCACCACCAGGCTGCCCAATTTGGCGTGCCAGTCATCCTTTAGTTTTTGCAATTCGGCTTCGGCCCGGTCCGGCGCGCCAAACTCGGCCACCGTGCGTTGGCCCACGGTGCGCGCGTCGCCAATGCCCAACATTACCAGTAGCTCGCGCGTTTCGCCCGGCTGAAGGGCCAGCTCGGTTTGTAGCGCGCCGCAGGCGTTATCGCCATAGGTGTTGCTGTTGCGGCAACGGCCCTGCTCCACGGCCAGGGGATTGTGATAGCTGCGATACGGGCCGATGAAAGCCTCGCGGCTGGTATCGTATCCGGCCAACGGCGCGCCAACCAGGGCCATCCAACAGTGGCGGGCGATGTCGTCAAGCAAGGCGTCGTCCCGGCCGGAGGCCAGATTATCCTGGATAGCCACGCGCAGCAGCCCGTCGGCCAACTCGCCGCGCACAATAAAGAGGGAATATTGCAGATTTACCTGGTCCTGGCGGGTGTCCCACTGATTGGTAAACTCGCAAAAAGTAAAAACCGAAATGCGGCGCGGGTGGTCTGATTGGTTGGTGAGTTTTAGCCGCCAATACTCAAAGGTTTGGCCCAGGGGGACAAAGTAGGTGGTTTCGGCCATGATGCCGGCGTAGCGCGAATTAAAGATGGTATAGGCCGTGCCGTGGCGGCAGGTGGACCGGTATTGGCTGAGCGGTTTGCCCACCGGCTGCCAGGAAGCCGACCAGTAATCGCCGCTGTCGCCATCGCGCAGGTAAAAGTAGCGACCCGGCTGGTCCATGGGCACGCCGTTAAAGAGCAAACGCATAAAGCGGCCTCGCGCGCCGGATTGGTAAAAACCGTAGCCGCCGGCGTTGTTGGTAATGATGGCCCCGTATTCGGTGGAACCCAGGTAATTGCTCCACGAAAGGGGAGTATCGGGGCGGGTGATAATGTATTCTTTGGCCTGGTCGTCAAAGTAGCCGTAATTCATGCGGGCTGTCTCCTTATTATGAAAAATTACGGCCATTGTAACGCCGGACAATTACTTCGTCAAACGGGCGAACCGGCGAACCGGCGGCGTTTTGACAAAAAATTATTGCCGTCTTATCATCACACCTATGACAACGGAAACATCCCAAAAATAAAGGCGGAGAAACTTCTATGAAACCCTCAAAAGATGTCCCCTTTACCTTTGGCATTAACCTGGCCCAAGCAACCCTGGATAAATATGATGCCCATATTAAACGCACCTTGTCCGCAATGAAGGGCCAGTATTTGGATCAGGCCGCCTACGCCGCCATGCTGGCCAAAAACGACACGTTGCTCTACGAAGTGTACGAAACCAGACGGCCGGAAATTGCCGGCGAACTACTCAGTGGCCTGTCGGTGCTGCACCCCGGCCAAGTGGGCAACGAATATTTCATGACCAAAGGCCATTTTCACACCGTTTTGGAAACAGCCGAAGTGTATTATTGTTTGCAGGGCGAAGGCATGATAGTGATGGAAACACCCGAGGGCGATTGGTCTGTGGCGGAATTGCGGCCGGCCAAGGTGCTTTACGTTCCGCCCCGGTGGGCGCACCGCTCGGTGAATACGGGCGCTGAAGATTTGGTTACTTTTTTTGTCTATCCGGCCCACGCCGGGCACGATTACGGCACTATTGAAACGCAGGGGTTTCGCAAGCTTGTTATTGAAGAAAATGGCCGGCCCAAAATTGTAGATAACCCGCGCTGGCGCCCGCGTGGAAAAACATAATCCTTGCGCTAAAACCATACCGGGTCTTGGTTATGTCCACATCCAAAATAATCAAAAAAAAAGTGCCCACGTTTTATTTTATCGGCGTCACCACCGGCCAATCTTTAATTATGAAGGTGTTTCCCCGGTGGATGAAGGAGTTGGGCCGGCCCCAGGTGGTGATTGAAGGCATAGACCACCCCCTCCACGATGCGCCGGAAGCTTACCGGGCCAGCGTGGCCCAAATCAGGGATGATCCGCTATCGTTGGGGGCGCTGGTGACCACCCACAAAATGGACGTGTACGCCGCGGCGGAAGATATGTTTGACTACCTGGACCCCTACGCCCGCACCACGCACGAACTTTCTTCTATTTCCAAACGGGCCGGCCGGTTGGAAGGGCATGCCAAAGACCCCGTTACCGCCGGCCTGAGTATGGACTCCATTGTGGGCAAAAACTATTTTGCCCGCGCCCAGGGCCAGGTGTTATGCTTGGGCGCAGGCGGCTCGGCCCTGGCTACGTTATTGCACTTGATCAATAAAAAAGATAAAGGAGACCGGCCGGAGCGATTTATTGCGGTCAATCGCTCGCAGCCGCGCCTGGACCACATGCGGCGAATGGTTGAGCAGTATCCTACCGACATCCAGGTGGAGTACATCTTAAACAGCAATCCCCGGCGCAATGATGAAATCATAGCCGGTCTGCCGGCCGGCAGTATCGTCATTAATGCCACCGGCATGGGTAAAGATACGCCTGGCTCCCCCCTCACCGATGAGGCGATGTTTCCCCAAAACGGAATTGCCTGGGAGTTCAACTATCGGGGCGAACTGGATTTTATACAACAAGCCCTCAGACAAACAGAGTCACGCAATCTCAGGGTAGAAGATGGTTGGGTGTACTTTTTGCACGGCTGGACCCAGGTGATTGCCCAGGTGTTGCATCTGCCCATCGAGGGTGAATTATTCAATCGTTTGGCTGAAGTGGCCAACGTGATTCGTTCTTAATAAGAACAGGGAGAATGTTACAAAGAGGTCAACCTGGCCGTAAAACGGAAACTGGAACAAACAAAGTCTCTTGTTTTTCAGGATAATTCCGGCCAGGAGTTTTAGGCCGGTATTCGCAAACGGTTTTACCGCTGGGCAGATGAGTGTGCCGGTTAATGGCTCATCTCCGCGCCCATTTCCCGGATTTCGGCCTCTATGGTTAGGGGCTCGGAAATTTCAAAGTTAAGGATCAGTTTGACCTTTTCCCCCGGCACCAATTCTTGCCGCAAGTTAATGAGCATAAGGTGTAACCCGCCCGGCTCAAGCCTGACCGAGCCGCCGGCCGGCACTTCAATTTTGGAGACGGGGTTCATTTTCATCATGTCCCCCTCCATTGTGGTTTCATGCAATTCAACCACCGCGGCCAGATCGGTTTCAGCCCCAAGCAGGGTATCGTCAGTATCGCCTTCATTGATTAATTCCATAAACACGGCCCCATTGCCGGCCACCATTGGCGATGACCTGGCCCAGGGTTCCACTACTTTGATTTGCAGGCCGTCTGGCCGGGCCGCGCCACATTGGGCGGCCAGAACGGTTATCAAAATAAACAATGCTGCCAGTAACCACAAATGTTTTTTCACCATAATAATCTCCCTTGGATGTGTCTCAGATAAGGTCTGCTAATTAGCGGTTGCAACTGTTCAGGCATGTCATTTCGACCGAAGGGAGAAATCTCCTTGCGCTCAAAGTGAACCAAAGTCTGGCAACTTTTAACCACCACCTCAAAGAGATTCCTCGCTATCGCTAATGACATGGAGGCTGAATAGTTACTGGCGGCTTTCCTGGCGAAGCAAATAGGCCAGGTCGCTGCGCAGGTCGGCGGCGGTAAAGCCAAAGGGATAGGTTAATATTAAATTGCGTTGCGGGTCAACCAGGTACAGGCGGGCGGTGTGATTGACCAGGTAGCCCAGCGCCGAGTCTGGCACTGCTTGCTTTTCGGCATAGGCGCCATAAGGTTGCATAACGGCCTGCACCCGCTCAAAATCATCGGTGAGGCCGGTAAATTCCGGGCCAAAAGCGGCCATATATTTGGACAATACGGCCGGGGTGTCTCGCTCCGGGTCAACGGAAATGAAGATAACGTGGACCCGTTCCCGGCCGTTTTCCAAACTGGTCAGGGCCTTTTTAACCTCGCTCAGGGTCAGCGGGCAAACATCGGGGCAGTAAGTGTAGCCAAAATAGAGCAGGGCCAGGTCGCCTTCCACCTCGCTCAAGCGAAAGGGTTGGCCGTTGGCGGCCATCAATTCAAAATTGGGCAGCGGCAGGGGGGGGTCTATTACCGAGCCTTTGTATTCATAGCCAAAAACCTGGCAGCCTACCCCCACCCCAGTAAGCCCAAGCAGCAGGCTGATGAGCAGAAAAAAATATTTATTCTTTGGGGCCATAATCTTCTCCTGCCTTAACCTTGACTAAATACATCATACCCGGCAAAGTCAATTGCGCAAGTTCAAAAAGAAGTTTGACAGGGACTCGCCGTGGAGCGATAATAGAATATCATCATCGGTGATACAGGAAAGGAAATACCCATAATGAAACAAGTCAAACTTGTCCCTTCCATTCTTTCCGCCGATTTTACCCGCCTGGGCGAACAAATACAAGAGGCCGAGGCCGGCGGCGGGGATTGGATTCATGTTGACATTATGGATGGCCACTTTGTGCCCAATCTTACCTTTGGCCCGCTTATCGTTAGCGCCGTTCGTTCGGTAACTAACCTGACCATAGATGTTCATTTGATGATGGAAACCCCCGACCGTTATTTGGCTGCTTTTGCCGAGGCCGGGGCCGACAGAATGACGGTGCATGTAGAAACCTGCCCCCATTTGCATCGCACGGTCCAGCTAATTCAAGAATTGGGTTGCCAACCGGGAGTCACGCTTAATCCTGCCACGCCTCTTTCTACTCTGGTAGAGATACTGCCCCAGGTAGACCTGGTGTTGATCATGTCGGTTAATCCCGGTTATGGAGGGCAGGTTTACATTCCCGGCAGCACCGGCAAAATTGCCCGCCTGCGCCAAATGCTGGATGACATCGGCTCGCCAGCCGAGATAGAAGTGGATGGGGGGGTCAACTCGGAAACCGTTCCTGAAATTGTGGGGGCCGGGGCCACGGTGCTGGTGGCCGGCTCGGCCATTTTTAATAATCAGGCTTCGGTGGCGGAAAATATCCGGCAGTTGCGCAGCCTGATTCCCCGGTAAGGGATTTATTGACCTTGGGAATAAAAAATTGATCTTTGCGGCTGTAGCTTGATTGTCAAAATTGGTGCTGGTTTTGGCCGGGCTTTATGACTTCTTTTCTTTGTTGACGATATGGGCGGGAACCAGGCCGGCGGCGACGGCCTCTTCAAAACTCATCGGTTTGGCGCTGTTCCCGGAACCGGGCAGAGGGGAGGCCGGATGGTCGCCATTGTTGTTTGTTTCGCCGGGGGAGGCCGGTTTTTCTGCGGGGCTGCTTTTTTGCAGCCGGGGGGGACGCGCCGAACCGGCGTAATCCAGACTACGCTCGCGGTCAATGGCCTGGTTGAACTCGGTATCCAGGGCCGCGCTCACTTCGTGGGTTTCCCGGGCCAGTTCGCTCAGGTGGTAGATGATTTCTTGCAGCTCGGCTACCTGCTGCTTTTGGCCGTCGGCCAGGGGATTTGGATTTTCGGCCAGCAGGCCCTGTAAACCCTGGCCGGCGTGGGTAAGGGCAGGGAGCAGGTCGTCCTGGATAAAACCTTCCAGGTAAGCGTTTTTTTCCAGCATCATGTCATTGATGGAGCGCAGCACCTCGTTGCCCACACGCAGGCCGGTTTCGCCTTCTTGCACCTGGGCGTAGAGCCGGGCGTTGTCAATGGCCAGGGCCACCTGATTGGCAATGGAGGTGAGCAGCCGGATTTCGCGCGGATTCCAGGGTTGGGCCTGCGGGTCGCGCTTGCCGGTGGCCAGCACGCCCAATACATGAGCGCCGGCCTGGCCCGCCGGTGCGGTTGATTCGCCGTTAGCCGGGCCGGGCCAGACGGTTAGCTCTGGCCGGGTAATAGGCACGGCGGCCAGGGCGTGCAGTTTTTCTTTATCCACCCAAATTTTGTGCCGGTGCGTGTCCCTGGCCACGGACTCCACAAAAAGAGGCTTTTTGACCACCGCCACCCGCCCCTCGATGCCGTCTTCCGGTTTGAGGTGCTGCATGCCCCGCACGTATTCTATGGAGAGACCGGTATAAGCCCTCATCTCTAACTGGTTGCGGTCATCAAGCAAATAAAGCCAAACCGCGTCGGTTTGCAGCATGGCCCGGGTTTGGTCAACCGTGCGCTGCAAAATCTGTTTGAGGTCAAGGGTGCTGTTCATCATTTCAGTGATGGTGTTAAGGGTGAGCAGGTCGGTATTATGTTGTTGAACTTCGGTTTCGGCCTCCATCATGGCCGCCAGGAGTTGCTCTAAATCGTCTGCGCTGGATTCGGGGGGCGTGGGTACAGGGGGGGACAACTCTATGGGCGCAACCAGCTCGGTGTCTAAATTGGCCTGCTCCACCACGGCCAGGTCCAGATTGCCGCTTTCCATCCCCAGCAGGGTTTCAACGGTGTGCCAGAGGCCGTCGCGCAGGTGCAAACTCTCCAGGGCAATGGCCACTTCCCGGCTCATGGCCATCAAAACATACAATTCATCGGGCTTGAAGGCGCGTTTGTCTTTAAGACCAACCAGCAGCGCGCCCATCAGGCGCGGGCCAAGTTGCAGGGGGAGGCTGACCAAACTGGTCAGTTGGGCCGTAGTTAGCAACAGCCGTTCGGTTTCATCCTCGGCGGTATCGAGTTCCAGCAGCGCGCCGGCGCCGGCCGCCAGGTGCGGCATAAGCGAGACGGCTCCGGCCTCTAATTCTTGCCCGCTCAGAATGTTGGCAAAGGGGGAAGTCAGGCCCTTATAAGCGGCCAGGATCAATTCTTTGGTTTCTGTATCAATGAGGACAATGGCGCCAACGGGAGCGCGGGTGGTTTCCAGGGCCTGGCTCAAGGCCAGCCTGAGCAAATCGGCCGGATTGGCGACGCGGTTGGCCTGGTAGGCCAGGGTAGTTAAGGCAATAATACCCCGATTGCGCCGCTCGATTTCAATATTGGCCAGGCGCAAAGCGGCTTGATATTGCTCCAAGCGTCGTTGGGCCTTGCTTAATTCTGTGCGGGTGGTTTCCAAACTCATGGGCCAATTGACCACCACCAAGGATTTCTCTTTGGCTGGGGTAGAGAGTGATGGCGCGTCCATGTGATACTTACTTACCCCAACACTCTTTTTAAAGTTCTTAGTAACCGCTCCGGGTTATAGGGTTTAACCAAAAAATCCCTGGCTCCGGCTTTCATGGCCAGCAAAACCATGGCTTGCTGGCTCAAGGCGGTCAGCATAATCACTTTGGCCTGGGGGTCAAACCGGCAGATTTCGGCCAGGGCAGCCAGGCCATCCTTGCGCGGCATAGTAATGTCCATCAATACGGCATCGGGCTGACAGGAACGGTAAGATTGCACCGCTGCCTCGCCATCCTCGGCCTCAACAGTGTGATAACCTTGCTTGTGAAGTAAGGCCGCCAGCCGCGCCCGCATAAACTGGGCGTCGTCTACTATCATTATAGTTCCAGACATAAAAAATTCCTATAGGCATTAAGGGTGACTGATCAAAACTTCTTCCTGCCCCAAAGTGTGCACGGTCACCCGGCCGGTGGCAATATAAAGTTTAACGGTGCGGCCGGTGCGCCCGCCGGTGGCTTCGGCGCCAATTTCCAGGCCGACTGTGTGGAGAGCGGTCCGGGCCGCCTGCACATTACGTTCGCCGATGTTCAAAGCGCCGTTGGCGCCGGGGGTAGTGAGGCGTTGGATGCCGCCGCATAGTTGGGCCACCAGACGCTCCGGTTTTGCGCCCAAAGCAGTCAGGGCCTCAATCAACAGGGGCACGCCCTGGTCTACAAATTTAGAGGGTTTTCCGGCCCTATTGTTATCCGAGGCCGAGGTGGGTAACAGGGCATGGAGCATGCCCCCTACCCGAACTGCGGGGTCGTACAGGCAAACAACCACGCAAGAACCCAGGCCATAAACCACCAGCACCTCGTCGGTTTCTGCGCTAACAACCATCTCGCCAATAGGGACGGTATGAAATTTTTCAGCCATAATTGCCTTCGCTTTGCCGGTTTTAGCAGTAGACAGCCGGGTTGGGCATTACCCAAAACTGGATCGAGAGGTCGCTGTCTACGTTCATGAATTCTGTTTTGACAATCATTAATTCATCAACGGTTGACCCCGCCGACATGGCCACTGCTTCAAAAACGGTGGCCAGCATATCCACCATCACCGCCGGCGGTGAGAGGCGCAAGGGCGTGCCGGTAAATTCGGCAACGGCGTTGAGAAAGGCCGAGAGCGTCAGATTGCCAAATTCGGCCAGGGCCGAACATTCCAGCTCGCCGAGGCGGGTGGTGGTGCCGGGCCGCGCCTGTAACAGCCAATCGGCCAGGTACATGGCGTCGGCCTGGGATAGAATCAACATCGCTTCCCCGGATAACTCCTCGTCAATCAGCAGGTAAATGCCAACCGTTTCGGCTTCAGGATTGTCGGCGTAGCCGGTCAAGCGGCTGATAGGCAAGGTTTCAATGCACAGATTGTCAATGCTGATGGGGCGATCCACCATATCGGCCAGATTGTGGGCCGTGTGCCGCATGGCCATGGCCAGCATGCTTTCGGGGGAGGCGCTGCTAATGAGTTTGGACCAGAGGTTTATTTGCTTGGCGTTTAATTTGGTGGGCATAGGGTCTTCTTTCTTTTACAAATACCTGGCACATCCTAGAGGTCTGGGAGACCTGTAGGGCCTGGGGTAATATTAACGGTTAAGTTGTCTAAATTCCACCGGATAATCTCTAATAGATGCCTGGCAGTGGCTCCGCCGGTATCGGGCACCATTTGTTGGGGCGGCCACTTTTCCAAAATTCTGAGGCTGTTTTTGAAGGATTGCTGCGCTCTGGGCAGGTCTCCTGATTTTTTGTAAAGGGAGGCCAGGGTAAAGTGAAACAGCGGTTCGCCCCGTTCAAGGTAGATGGCTTTTTTGAGGATATTAATGGCCGGCTCAAGGTCGTTCTGGTGTTGGTGAACCTGGGCCAGTACAAAGTAAGCTTCGGCTTGCAGGTTGTCCAGCACAATGGCATTTTGGCACCACTGCCGGGCTTCGGCCCAGCGGCCCATGTTGGCATAAGCCCGCCCCAGCAGAGTATAGGCCGGCGCAAAATCGGGCGTAATGGTCAATTTGCGGTTCAATTCGGCAATGGCTTCTTTGATATAGCCCCGGTTCAACAGAGCCTGGGCTTTTTGGTAAGAGTCCGGCTCAGACAAAGATGGGGAAGCAGAGGAATCAGGCCCGGGATCTGGTGATAAAGATATATCAGATGGAGGGGGCGGTCCGGAATCTGGGGGGGGCAGGATGATGTCGGTTTCGATGGAAGGAGTGATAGCGGAAGGGAATTGTTCCGTTGACAAATTTGGGCAGGATCTGTTTTTTAAGTGGGGGGAAAGCTCCTCTGCTTCCTCATCTCGGTCTAACCATTCCCAGGTTTCAGGCCAGGGAGCAGGCCGGCCGGTTTTTTGATAAAACAACGCGCCGGGAAAACTGACCGCGTGAAAATCCCGGTAAATCACCAGGCAGGGTTCGGAGTGGCCAACCACCAACCAGCCGCCCTCAACCAGGGTATTATAAAAACGGGCGATGATCTGCCGGGTGGTTTTTTCGGTAAAGTAAATGGTGACATTCCGGCAGAGAATAAGGTCCATACTGTAGGCATAGTTATGCACGGCGGGATAATCATCTTCGGCCAGGTTAAGGGGGGCAAAGGTGACCATCTGCCGGATGTCGCGGCGCAGGCGATAGCGCAGCCGCGAAAAGGGAGAGTGAAATCCGTCCGGCAGCATCCCTGGCCTCGACTCCTGGCTAAAATAACGTGGGCGGAACATTTTGGCCCTGAGTTCGCGGAACGACCAATCGCTATAGACGGCTTCGCGGGCGCGGGTCAGGGCCTCTTGATTAAGGTCGGTGGCCAGGATGAGGATGCGCCAATCATCGAGATCGGGAATCAATTCTTTTAATAAAATAGCAATAGAGTAAGGCTCCTCGCCGGTGGCGCAGCCGGCGCTCCAAATTCTAAGTTGCGGCTGGAGGCCAGGGCCAACCACAGCCGCCTCGGCCCGCTTGCGGGCAATGAGCGCCGGCAAGATGTGGTTGGCCAGGGCATCAAACTGGGGCTGATCGCGGAAGAAGTGGGTTTCACCTACGGCCAAATTTTTGATCAGGCGATTCATCTCAACCTGACCGGCGGGATCGGTTGGGTCGGCCAGCAGATGGTAATAGCTATTTAAATCATAGTAGCCGTTGATGGGCATAAAGGGGGACTCGTCCAGCGCCCGGAGCAGGCCCGATTCTAAATCAACCCGTTTTTTTTCGGGAAAATACAGGCCGCTATATTGCTGTACCAGGTTGCGAAAGCGCAGGTAATCGCCATAGCCAATTTTAAACTCCGGCGCCTGACTGGTGGGGAGGTTGTGGCCAGGGTAGGGGTAAGGAGAAATGGTTTCTTGCAAGTCCATAATCAGCGGTTATCCAATGTTGTCTGCCATCTTAATTTAGCCACTTGGCTGCTTTAATGGTGGTGCCGCCGCCTATCACTGTTTGAATTTCAAATTCGTCCATGATTTTTTTGGAGCCGGAGATGCCCATGCCCAATCCTTTGGAGGTAGTGTAGCCGCCGGCCAAAACCCGGTTTACATCCTCAATGCCGGGGCCTTTATCCTGAGCGATAATTTTCATGCCCTTGCGTTCGCCGTTGTACGGAATTAAGGTAATAATGCCGCTTTCGGCATACATGGTGATATTGCGAGCCAATTCCGAGATAACCACGGCAATCTTGGTGGCTTCCGGCAGGGAAAAGCCCAATTTTTTGGCCATCTCCATCCCCTGGCGGCGGCTGGTGACCACGTTGATGAGATTGTTGATGGGCAAACGGACAGGCTCTAACAAATCGTTTGCCATTTTACACCTCCGTCAGGTTTGCAAATGGTATCCACTCTGCCGTAATATCGGTAAAGGCTGAATCGTCAAAAAATCCATTCAGGCTGGCTGACGTATCCCCCAAAAGGCCGTTGTTTGTCCTGAAGCCGGTGCTTGGCTGCTCTGCCCGGCTCAAGGCCAGGGCGTCATCCAGATCAAGCACAGCGTGGATATTGGGCAAAGTCATGCCCAATTCCACTAGGGTCTCAACCACCGCATCTTGCAAGCCGGATATAATGACGTCCGCGCCCATCAGTCCGGCCATTTCGGCCATGCTCTGGATGAAGCGGCCAAAATAGCTGTCG
>JAFGDY010000138.1 GCA_016931895.1 Anaerolineae bacterium | reverse complement strand
GAATGTCATTTCGAGGCCATAAGCCGAGAAATCTCCTTCTAAAGGTACGGTTTCGAGGAGATTTCTCCTGTAAGCGTAGCGGCGTCGGATGACATATCCGCCATTGTTACTGAAAGTAATGGTTTCAAACTAATACACTGTCAGACAAATTTTGACGGGTAGGGGCACGGCCTTGCGCCTGCCCCATATGGGGCGACCGCAAGGGTGCGCCCCTATCCCAATCTATCAGAATTAACTTGACGGTGTACTAACCTCAGTATAAGCTCGGGCAGCGGCACTGCTGCCTCAAATTTTTATTCCATTTCTAAGGCCCAATTTTACAGGTCAGTAGGGAATCTGGCAAACGTGAACATAGTTAAGAACTTAGGATGCAATAACTTCCACATTCGGCGATAAAATAGCCAGGTGTTGTGTTTCCATTTGCAGAACTTATTTGATATCTAATCCTAAGCAAAGCAAAGATTTGCCCCTATGAGAGAGATAATTAAAATCAAGTTGCCTTGACAATCTGAATGAGAAAGGAAATTAGTGATGACAGAAAAAATTGGTTTCATTGGCCTGGGCATTATGGGCCGGAGCATGGCGAGCAATATTCTCAAGGCCGGATTCCCCTTGACCGTGTGGAATCGCACCGCCGGTAGAACCGCGCCGCTGGTGGAAGCCGGCGCGCAGGCCGGCAGCGATCCGGCCGACGTGGCCGCCAGGAGCGATATGATTGTTATTTGCGTTAGCGACACGCCGGACGTGGAAGCGGTTGTGCTGGGCGAACGCGGCGTGCTGGCCGGAGTTAAGACAGGCAGCGTGGTGATTGATTGCAGCACCATCAGCCCCAGCGCAACGCGCCAGTTGAGCGCGGCCCTGGCCGAAAAAGGCGCGGCCATGCTCGATGCGCCGGTAAGCGGCGGCAGCGAAGGGGCGGCCCAGGGCACGCTGTCAATCATGGTTGGCGGCGAGGCCGAAACGTTTGAACGCGCTTTGCCGGTGCTGCAAGCAATGGGCCAAAAAATCACTCACGTTGGTTCATCCGGCGCGGGGCAAACGGTGAAGTTGGTGAACCAAATTTTGGTGGTCAGCACCATGCTGGGTTTGGGCGAGGCGCTGCTTTTTGCTCAGGCCGGTGGGGTAGATTTGGCGAAAACGCTGGAAGCGGTCAGCGCGGGAGCCGCGGGCAGTTGGACCCTTTCCCATCGCGGCCCGCAGGTCATTCGCCGCGATTTTCGGCCCGGTTTCGCCATTGATTTGCAGCAAAAAGACGTGCGCCTGGTGCTGGAAGCGGCTGACAAAATGGGCGTGCCTTTACCCGGCACGGCGCTGGCCCATCAACTATACAATACTTTGCAAAAGCGCGGTTTGGGCGGCGACGGAAATCATGCGTTGGTGAAGGCGTTAGAATTTTGGGCCGGGTTTGAGATTGAGCCGGTATGAGGTTAGTGGTTGAGCCCATCACCCTTACCCTCAAAACCCCTTTTCGGATTGCTCACGGTACCAGTGTGGTTCGCCATAATGTGCTGGTTCACCTGGGCGATAGCGTTGGCGAAGGCGCAATTATGCCTTACGGCGGCTATACCCAGGCCGAGGTAGTAGCCTACCTACAAAACCTGGATGCGGCTGGTTTGTTGGGAGACAACCCGTTAGCCTTGGAAGATATGCTTGACCGGCTGCCCCCCGGCCCGGCTCCGGCTCGCAGCGCCATAGACATCGCTCTGCACGATTTCTGGGCCAAACAGTTGGGCTATCCGCTCTATCAGTTATGGGGGTTGAATCCGGCGCAAAGTCCACTCAGCGCCATCACCATCAGCATCCCCACAGACGAAGCGGATTTGCGGCAACAAGTGCGGGCTGTGGCGGGTTTCCCCATTATCAAACTAAAACTGGGGACCGGCGATGTGCAGGCCGACGAAGCCATTGTGCGTATGGCGCGCGCGGAAACCAACGCTCGCCTTTGTGTAGACGCCAATAGCGCCTGGAGCGTGGACGAAGCCGCGCACCTTATTCCTCGCCTGGCGGCTTATGACTTACTTTTTATCGAGCAGCCCCTGCGCCGGGGCAACCTTGAGCACTGGCAGCGGTTGCGTTCGTTGCTGCCCGGCCACATGCCGCCGCTCATTGCCGATGAGAGCGTGCAACAGGCCGGTGACATTCTGGCTTTAGGGGGCGGGGCCGATGGGGTCAATATCAAATTGAGCAAGGCCGGCGGCTTGCGCGAAGCCCGCCGCATGATCACCCTGGCCCGGACATTGGGTATGCAGGTGATGTTGGGCTGCGCCACCGAGAGCGCGGTGGGCATTACGGCCGCGGCTCACCTGGCCCCTCTGGTAGATTTTGCCGACCTGGACGGCAATTTGAACGTGGACAATAATCCTTATGCGGGGGTGCGGCTGGAGCAGGGAAAACTTTGTTTGCCGGCGGGGCCGGGGTTGGGGGTGACTCGTTTAGGGTGAGATTTTTTATACCCGCAGGCGCGGGTCGAGCGCATCGCGCAAACCATCGCCCAGCAGGTTGAAGCCCAATACGCTGAGCATAATGGCCAGGCCGGGGAACAAAACGGCCCACCAGGCCCCGGTGGTCAAGTAGCGATAACTGTCGCCGAGCATGGCCCCCCATTCCGGCTCCGGCGGAATAGCGCCCAATCCCAAAAAACCCAGGGCCGCCGCCGAAAGAATGGCCCCGGCCAACCCCATAGTGGCCTGGACAATGAGCGGCGATAGGATATTGGGGGTAATGTGACGAAAGAGAATCCGGCCCTGGCCCACGCCCACGGCCAGCGCCGCCGAAACGTATTCCTCGCGGACCACGCTCAACACGGTAGAGCGGGCCAGCCGGGCAAACACCGGAATGGCCACCACGCCAATGGCAATCATCCCTTTTTCCAGGCCCGGCCCAAGCATGGCCACAATCGCAATGGCCAGCAAAATGCCAGGAAAAGCCAGGATAATGTCCATGAGGCGCATAATGATGGCCGAAATAAGCGGCCCCCCCAAGGGCAAGGCCACCAGGCCGCCAATGAGCAGCCCCAGAATTCCGCAGACAACGGCCGTAGCCAAAGCAACCGTCAGGGCCGGCAAGCCGCCGAATACGAGTCCTATCCCCCCAAAAAGAGCCACCCGCGCCGTTTGGTTGCCGGCCAGAAGATTATCCCAAAAGCCGGCGCCAACTCCCAATAGGCAAAATAAAACAGCCTGAAACCATTGCCCGGCAATCCAGGCCGACACGCTGCCCAGGCACAGGCCTATCCCCCCAAAAAGAATAATGCGTCCTGCCGGTCCTACCGGCATACTTTCGTAGAATCCGGCCAGCAGGCCAAGCAGGCTGCCAATTGACAAAGAGATGCCCACCGCCACCAGGCCCACCCGCAGCGAGTTCCACCCGCCGTGAGCCACGCGGCGGAAGATGTCGCGCCCCAATTTGTCGGTGCCAAAGGGGTGAATTGAGGGAATTTCCCCGGTGGGACTCAGGTTGGGCGCTTTTAATTTTAAGGAATAATCAAGGTCTGTCTTGGGGTCATATTCCCAAAAAAAGTGAGTCAGCGCCGCAGATAGAATAAAAAAAACTACAATGGCCATGCCCAGGCGGGCCGTGTTGCTGGAGATCAGGCGTCGCCAGGCGTCTCCCCACAGCGAGCGATGCTTGCGCATAGAGGCGGCGGTCAGGCTAATCTCTTGGGATGTTAGTTCCATAATGGGGTCCTCAATCGTAATGAATCCGCGGATCCAGGTAAGCGTAGGATAGATCCACCAGCAGGTTGACCAGCACAAAAACAAGGGCAATCAGGAACGTGCCGCCCTGGACCACGGGATAGTCGCGCCCCAGGATGGCATCATAAACCCATTTGCCAATGCCGGGCCAGGCAAAAATTGTTTCTGTTAAAATGGCCCCGGCCAGCAAAATGCCGGTTTGCAGGCCGATGATGGTGATGACCGGCAGGAAGGCGTTTTTTAGGGCATGCTGGATCAGAACAGCTCGTTCGCTCAGGCCTTTGGCGTGAGCGGTGCGGATATAGTCGGCGTGCAGCACCTCCAGCATGCTGGAGCGAGTCATCCGGGCGATGATGGCCATAGGAATGGTAGCCAGGGCGATGGCCGGCATGATCAGGTGTTTTAAGGTATCCCACAAGGCCGGCAGGTTGGCCGTGATCAGGCTGTCTATAAGGAAGAAATTAGTAATTACGGTCAGTTTTGTATCATGGTCCAGGCGACCGCCGATGGGAAACCAATTCAGCAGAACGGCAAAGAGCATGATTAACATCAGGCCCAGCCAAAAAATGGGCATTGAAACGCCAATGAGCGAGCCAACCATACTGATCCCGTCCCAGATAGAGTTACGCCGGGCCGCCGAGACAATCCCGGCAGGGATGCCGATAGCCACCGCCAGGGCCATGGCAAATAACGACAACTCAACCGTGGCCGGAAAGCGTTGTTTCAGTTCGTCGGCTATAGGGATGCGGCGATGGATTGAATTGCCTAAATCTCCCTGTCCTAGGCGATATAAAAAACGTAGATATTGGCTGTCAAAAAAACCCGCAAAGTCATTGTTTTCCAGGGCTGCCGGGTCCAGAAACAAGGGTCGGTTAAGGCCAAACTGCGCGCGGATTCGCTCTACGTTCTCTTGGGCGGCATGCTCGCCCAACATCGCCACCGCCGGGTCGCCGGGAATGAGGCGCAGCAATAAAAATATGACCACGGTAACACCTAATAAGGTGGGTATCAATGAAATCAGCCGTTGCAAGAGGTATCGGGTCAAGAGCACCTCCACTTTAGGATCAGGGGGCGCGAGATAGCCCCGCACCCCCTGGATGATGAATATGTTTATCTTGTTCCCAAACTCCAGTTTGGGAACAAGATAATTTTTTAGCGCCTACTTGGCAATGACTACGCCTTCAAAGTAATCTGCGCCAACGGGTTGGGGCACGTAGCCGCTGATCTTCTTGGAGAAGAGAAGCGGCGTGTTATTGTGTGCCATCCACAACCGGGCGGTGTCATCGTACAGTAGTTGTTCCACTTTTTCGTAGATTGCCTGGCGTTCAGCTTGGTCCGGGTTGATCGCAGCCTGGTAGAGCAGCCTGGCTACTTCCTGGTTGGCGTAGAAGCCTTCGCGCGGGTCAGGCTCTTTTACGGCGTCTGCGGAGCTCAAACCGCCAAAGAAGTAGTTGAGGAAGTTGTCGGGGTCGCCGTTATCGCCGCCCCAGCCGAGTTGGTACAGTCCAACGAGCAGGCCATTGCGCCGCAGGCCCAGATAGGTGGGCCAGTCGCCGGCCAGTTCTAACTGCACATTGATACCCGCTCTGGTCAGGTCGGCGGCCTGGGCCTCCCCGATTTCCTTGGGGCTGGGATGGTAGAAGCGGGTTATGGGCAAATAGTACAATTTTAGCGGCATCTTGTCGCCCGCTTTATAGACTACGTTGCCCTCCGCATCCATAATATCCTCGGCGATGGTTACTTCGCTCAAGCCATCGGGATAACCGGCGTCGGCCAGTAATTTTTTGGATAGCTCTGGATCGTAGGTCCAACCCGGAATGGCCTCGTTGTGACCCCAAACCAGCGGCGGCAAGAAATTGGTGGCTACCTCGCCATACGCTCCGAAGAAGTTTTTAGTCAGGCCCTGGCGGTTGATGGCATGGGCAATCGCCTTGCGAACGTTGGGGTCCTGGAGTTCCTTAATTTTGTAATGGAACGCCAGATAAGCGGTATTGAGGGCGGGGCGGGCCTTGACGTACAGGTTGGGGTCGGCCTCAGCCGCGGCAATGTCTTCAGCCGTGGCTTGCTCCAGCCCGTGGATGTCGCCCGATTTCAGGGCCAGGAACCGGGCCGAGTCGTCGGGGATAACCCGGAACACAATTTCGTCAATGGTGGGTGGACCACCCCAATAGTCTTTGTTGGCCGCCACCGTGATGTGGTCGCCTTCAACCCATTCCACAAATTTGAACGGCCCGGTGCCCACACAGCCGGCCTCGGGCAGGCCATAATTCTCGCCATACTTTTCGATGGCGGCCGGGCTGGAAATGGCAAATATGTCCATGGCCAGGTTGGCCAGGAACGGGGCCAGAGGCTCTTTCAAAACGAACTTGACCGTATAGTCATCCACCTTTTCGACGCTGGAGATGATGCTGTCGTCGTCAAAGCCAAACCACATGTACTCGTAATATTCGAATACCTGGCTGGCAAAGTGGTAAGGGTTGTCGGTAAATTTCCAGCGGTCAAAGTTAAAGAGGACGGCGTCGGCGTTAAAGGGGGTGCCGTCGTGGAATTTGACGCCCTGGCGTAGCGCGCAGGTCCACTCGGTGCTGTTCTCGTTGGCGGTACACTTGGTCGCCAGCGCCGGAATCGGCTTGGTGGAGCCGGGTTCGTATTGATAGAGCGGTTCCAGACATTGGCCGGTAACGCGGAAGCTTTCGCCGTCGGTGACAATGGCGGGATCGAGCTGGACCGAGTCGCCGCCGCGGCCAAAGATGAAGGTGCCGCCGGCAACCGAGCCGGTATCGGTCAAGAAGGCCGTTGCCTCGTCATTGCTGGGCAGATAAATGACCCAGCCCACCTCAACCAGATCCGGATTATCAATCTCGTTGAAGGAGTCATCTGCCGCAGCCTTCAAATTGGTGTAATAGACAATGGCCGGGTAGGCCAGCGGGTCGCCATATTCTTTGTCGGCCAGCTTTGATAGCCAGTCGTCGGCTTGAATGGTGTAGGCGGTGCCCCCGTCTTGCTGGGGCGGCGCGGCAGTTACGCCTACCGGCAAGAGGGTCAAAATCATGGCCACTAAAATTAACCAACTAAATTTTTTACGCATAATCAATCTCCTTTTCATTTTTTTGAAATCAGGTTTACTTGAGTAGCTCTGTAAATATTAGTGTCTCTTTGCATATTTATCAGGTCTACCCCACTACCACGTTTAATGTACCCTGTAATCCGCTAAACATCACCCCTTTCTAAAAAATTGAATGAAGGTGATCATTCTCAAGAATCGCGCTGATCACTACCTGATCATATAAATACCGACGTTTGAAACGACGACCATTGGCAGCAAGCAAGTGTGATTCAGGTGCTCCTGTTTATGGGGAGGGTATGGGGAAATAGCGGCGCTAAAGATAAGATTGGCAGGAGTTGGCAGATTCTTCATTGAACCACTCGTCACTTCTGCCCCTCAGCTTGGCTGTGAGGGGGGCAAATATTTTCTGTAACTATTCACCTTACCATGTCATTCTGAGGCCAGAGGCCGAAGAATCTCCATGGGGCATAACGTTGCGTCGGTTTTGATATATTTCATGGAGATTCTTCGCTCGTTCCTCGCTCAGAATGACATGACCTGAATAAATACGATCTTATGTTGCCGAGAATAAGGTAGAGCCTATAACCTGGACTTTAGACGTTGTTTAGATGGCAAGTATAACAAAGGAGTTCAAATATGTCAAGTAAATTAATCTTTTACACCTTGGCCTCATTGTGTTCAGGGTGATGAGGTTGGAAGATGGCTTAAATCTTGCTCATACCAACGCAGATAGATTTCCGACAGGATTCCCTGTCGCTGTAAGCGGGCCAGAATTTTATCAATCTCGGCGAGGAGTCGTTCTGTTTTTAGCCCATCTTGAGGCACAACGGCAATGGCCAACGGCCGGAAGCCAATATGTTGGGCCTGGGGTGCCATTTTTACCGCCAGTCCGCTTTTGACGGCCTCTTGTAAAATTGGCGTAGGCCCCAAAATAGCATCCATCTGGGCCTGTGGCTGGCTATTGGCTTCACTTAGTTGATGGATGGCTTTGAGCAAATTGCTCACGGGAATCGGTTGAATATTGGGCGGGATTTGGGGCAAAAGCGGTTGCCCGGCTACGGTCAGCGTTTGGCCGGCAGGTGCTAAAAGCTGTTGGTAGGCGCTGTATTCCAATACAATCACCTTTTTGTTTGCTAAATCGTTAAAGGTTTGGATAGTATTTTCATTGGCCGGAATGAGCACGCCCATGGGCATGTAGCCATAAGGCCGGGAAAAAGCCACCATTTCGGGAGCCTGGTCAAAAGGAGTCAACAAGGCAATGGCCACATCCCATTCGCCCTGCCATTGACCGCTGGCCAGGACAGGGGGGTAGGCTTCAACCAGTTCCAGTTCCAGGCCCAAATCGGCGGCTATTTGATGAGCCACATCAACTTCAAAACCGTTGAGCGCCCCGCCCGTAACGGCATTGGAAAATCCGCGAAAAGCGGGCGGCGAAAATTCCGCCCCCGGCCATACCCGGATGCCAACCCGGACGAAGCCTTCTTCCAGCAAACGGTCAATCAGGTCCGAGCCGTCGCCCGGCTGGATAGGGGGAATGAGGAGGGGGGTGGGAGTAGGAGTAGGGGAAGAGAGAGGTTGGCCGGTGGGGGTGGGGGTTGGTTGGCATTGGGCGGCGAGGAGAAAGATGAAGAGGATAAGGACGAATTTGGGGATAAGCCGTTGTTTAACTTTTTTCACGGTTCGCAGCAATTTTGTTATTGGACGAGGTGGCCAACGCTCCTTCATTACCACTGACTCTCTCAAGTAACCGGGGCAATTGCCCCATGTGTTCCAATTCATAATACCCATTATGCTCACCGGGATGATGCTCTACCATTTCGTGGGCCCAAGTAACGTGATAAGGAATGTACACCGCATGCCCGCCCAGGGCAATCACGGGCAGAATGTCAGACTTTAGCGAGTTGCCTACCATCAAAAATCGCTGTGGCCTGATATTGTGCCGGGCCAACAGGTTGGTGTAAGTTTGCTGGGTTTTGTCGCTGACTACTTCAAGGTGTTGAAAATAGCGGCCCAGGCGCGAACGGGAGAGTTTGACCTCTTGATCCAACAGGTCGCCTTTGGTAATGATCATAAGGGGATATGATTTGGCCAACAGGCTGATTGTTTCTTTCACGTGCTCCAAAAGTTGGGTATCATTGGCGATCATCTCCCTGGCAAACTTGATGATCTGTTTAATTTCTGCCCCCTGGATTTGGCCGCCGGACAGGTTGATGGCCGTCTCAATCATTGACAGGGCAAAACTTTTGATGCCGTAGCCATAATCTTTCAGGTTTTTCATTTCTGTTTCATAGAGCTGCTGGCTAACCGTTTCGCTGTTGGCATATTCGGCCAGCAAGATCACCAGTTTTTTTTCAACATTGGCGTACAAAGGTTCGTTATGCCAGAGGGTATCGTCAGCATCAAAGGCAATTAGGTCAAACATTAAATTCGTCACCTCACCTCAAGCTCAAAATTGTATATCAACTTGGCAAAAACAAAAAACGCCCGGCTTTATCTCAAACCGGGCGTTTGGAATAAGTGAACCACAGATTTCTAAATTACTCAGCGTAACGCTTGGCGGCTGAAATCAGGTGCGTCCCAAATTTAAGCAGACCCTAAGGGCTTCTAAAACCTTCAGGGTTTATTCTCAAAAAATGGGACAACCCCGCTGAAATCATTATTGCGCATCGCGGGTGCAGCGGAAACCGATATCGTCGTTGGCGCTGGAGCCAGGCGGTCCAGCATTGCGGTTGTAGGTTGTAACCAATTCGCCTTCTTCGCCGTCAAACCAGCCGCCGCCCCGGTTAACCCGGTTTTCTTCACCAAAGAAACGGTCGGCATCGGGGGCTGCACCAGGGTAGGCCAGAAAATAGTCCTGCACCCACTCGCGGACATTACCGGCCATATCCTCTACCCCGTAAGGGCTGGCGCCAGCCGGGAAGCTGCCTACCGCCGTAGTCCCTCGGATGCCGCCTTCCTTGAAGTTACCATTGTCGGCCACAAAATCGTTGCCCCAAGGATAGGTCCGGCCATCTTCACCACGGGCAGCCTTTTCCCATTCTGCTTCGGTGGGCAGGCGTTTGCCGGCCCATTCGCAGTAAGCCACGGCATCGTCCCAGGTTACATAAACCACCGGGTGGTTGCCTTTGCCTTCAACAACATCCCGCCAATTTCTGCTATTGCCCTGTTCGGCGTAGGTGACGTAGCCCGTTTGCTCGGCAAATTGAGCAAATTCGTCGTTTGTCACCTCAAAACGGTCAATTTCAAAGGCCGGCACATCAACTTCATGGGCCGGCCCGTTTTTAGGTTTGCTGCCATCTTGGCCCATGGTAAAAGGCCCGGCCGGAATCAGGATCATGTCTTCAAAGAGAGGGCCTGAAGCGGCCGGCTCGGGTTCGGTAACTTCAGCCTCGCCTTCAGCCTCGGTCGTCCCCTCTTCCGCCGGCGGTTCAGTGGGGGCTGGGGTTGGTGTTGGCCTGGGCGTGGGGGTAGGTGGGGCCGGTTTGGAAGTCGGCGTAGCCAAGATAACGGGGGTGGGTGTGTCGCCTGTTACCTGTTCGCCGCCGCCGGCTGCTTCGCCGCCGCCGGCCTGTTCAGGCGGGCCGCATGCGGCAAGCAAAACTATAGCCAAAAGCAGAGTGATCACAAAAAGAAACTTTTTCATTCGAATTGTCCTCCATTTTTTTATTTTGAACTTGCAAGTTTACTTTTTTGCTCAATAAAGTCAACAGAGCAGTATAGCAAAGCTTGAGGCGGGTGTCAAAATGATTGGGACAAGACCATCACTCTTGCCGGGGTACAATGGATGTAAAAAAAACAAGACTTTGCCGATCAATGTAAAGAATGGGGGCCGGCTTGAGGGGATTATGTTGAGCGTCAAAACTCATTTGGCCCGTTACCCCGGTAAACTTACCTTGTTCCAAAGCCTGAGCTATGGCGGCAGGCTCAAATGTGCCGGCTTGTTCAATAGCCGTAATCAGCACATTGGCCGCATCGTAGCCGAGGGCGGCCAGGGTATCTGGCTCAATGGCATAGGTAGCTTTATAGGCATTGGTCCAGGTTTTTACCAGGGGACGGTTCTCAGCCGCTGCAAAATGAGCGGTAAAATAGCTACCTGCAGCCACCGACAGGTCAAGTTCGGGAGATTCCCAGCTATCGCTGCCCAACAAGGTTAAGGCTGTTGGAATTTTGGTTGGGGCTTCCGCCAGGCCCGATTCTTTGAGTTGACCGGCTACCTGATTGACCAGAGCGGCATCAGCCGGTAAATAGATGATCTCAGCTTGGCTCTGACCAATGGCCGTGAGAACGCCGGCTAAATCGGTATGGCCGGGGGTATAACGGCCCTGATAGACAATTTTGCCGCCGTGGGCGGCGAATTGTTGGCTAAAAGTTTCGGCCAGGGCAACGGCGTAATCGTCGCCGGCCGGGAAAAGCAGCGCAGCCTGATTGGCCTTTAAATTATCGCGGGCAAATTGAGCCGCCGCCCGGGCTTGCCACGGCCACACATAGCTGATCCTAAAAACCATGGGTCGCGTTTGGCCCCGGCCGTCAACCGTAACCAGGGGATGAGTGGCAGTGGGTGAAATCATCAACGCTTGCTCTGATTCAACTGCCGTGGCTGCGGCAATGGCGGCTGTGGAGCAAAGCGGGCCGATGATCAACTGATGTCCTTCGACGATGGCCTGTTGGGCCGCCTGGCGGGCCGGTTCAAACCGGCAGTGGGTATCGTAATTGGTCCATTCAATTTGATGGTCCAGCGCGCCGCCCTGCTCATTCCATTTGTCAAAGGCCATGATCACGCCGTTGCGCATGAACCGGCCAAAGGTGGCCATTTCGCCGCTGGCGGGAGAGAGCAGGGCGATGCGGACCACCGGGCCGGTGGGCGTGGCCGGTAAAGGCGGTGGGGGTGGAGAGTGGCATTGAGCGGCCAACAAAAACAGCACCAGGATAAAAGATACCGTTTGCAGAAAATGTTTGGGTGAAGGCATAAACTTTATTCCGTAGTCCTTATTTGGTATGGTAACTGCCAATTATATTCCCCCTCAAACAAGAGTCAATCAAACCTGCTTGCCAATAAAACCGGCAGCGAGTATAATCTGTCTGAATATAATGAAGTCTAAATCAGGAGAGATTAACGTGCCTGTTTCAAAACATCGCAAAAAGAAAAAACAGAAAAAAAGCGGCCCGCCGCCGCCAAAAAGTGTGGCTGCTGCGCCCAAAAAGAAGATGACGACGCAGCAAATTTTAATTATTGTGATCAGCGCGTTGGTGGTGATCAGTATGGCCGCCGGTTTTTTGGTTAGCGGCAGCAGCCGGCGGGCGGCCCAGCCAACACCCACCTCGGCCCCAGGGATTTTCTTTGGAACGCCGGCCCCTGAAGAGCAGGGTGGAGAGGAAGCGGGTGAGGCGTCGCCCGAAACGACTGCCGAACCGACCACGGCAGAATAGCATATTTAACGTGGCCTCAAATTTTTAGCTCTTGCTCAAAAAGGCCGGTTAATGATTGATCAACCCCAACAAATCCGCCCGTTGTAACCCCATAGTTACAGGACGGATTTGTTTTTTACTTCTCCATCAAACCAAGAAAGGAATTTTAAACGTAATGAAGATTGACATTGTAGTATTATTTGGCGCGCCTGGCTCCGGCAAGGGCACGCAAGCCGAACAGATTTGTGAGCAGTTTGAGCTTAAACATATTGCCACCGGCGACCTGTTCCGCGAGAATTTAAAGAACGAAACCGAGTTGGGCAAGTTGGCCCAAACTTACATGAACAAGGGCGAGTTGGTGCCGGATGATGTGACCGCGGCCATGCTCAAAGATCGGCTGCAAAAGCCCGATACCAAAGGAGGGATCATTTTGGATGGTTTCCCTCGCACCCTGCCTCAAGCTGAAGCTTTGCAGGGAATTGTTGATGATTTAGGCCGGGGTGTGAATGGCGTTTTGTATATCAAAGTGTCAGACGAGGAATTGGTGAGTCGCCTGGCAGGGCGCTGGATTTGTCGCAATTGCCAAACGCCCTTCCACACCAAATTCAAGCCGCCGGCCAAAGAGGGCGTTTGCGATGTTTGCGGCGGCGAACTCTACCAGCGCGACGATGACAAACCCGAAACCGTGCGGGCGCGGCTTAAAACATTCCACAACCAAACCGCCCCGTTAATTGATTATTATCGTGAAGCCGGTCTACTGATCGAGGTGGACGGGGAAGGTGAGGTATCGGCGGTGGCGGAGCGGGTTATAGCGGCCATGAAGAAGATGGCCGGATAGTTTGGTGACTGCTCAAGTCTGGACACAGTTTTGACCTTCCTGTCTAACGGCCAATGACCAACGACTATTTTTCTCGTTCATCCTTCGTCCTTCGTCGGTGAAGGCCGGGTCATTAAACCTGATCGAGACTGGGCCACTCTATTGAGTGGCCCAGTTTTTTTATCTAGCCTGATCATCACCTTCATTTTTTTCTCTGCGCGGCTCCAATGGGGTGGTAGGCGTCCAGATATTTTTCAAAAGGGGTAATAGCACTGCTTGGAGCATCATCTTCACTCCTTACCTATTTCGTATAGAGATTAGTTACCTGCTCTGCCATATTTAACATCTGTTTGCGCAGCGCCTGCGGCGCTATTACCTCTACTGCCGTGCCTAACCCCAGGATTTTCTGGCAGGCCGCCTCCGGCGATTCAAAGGTGAGGGTCAAGGTGCAACACCCTTCATCATCCGGCGCCCCCGCCTGCTCAACCAACGTGTGAATCCCCTCACCAAACATTTGCACCAGGCTGGGAATCCCTGCCGGGGCCACGCGCAAGGTGACCCCGTATTTTTCGTGCGAAGCTTCAAATTGAGCGCACCAGTTAGCCCAATAATCGGCCAGGCTAAAATCCGCCGACCGTTCAAAGGTGCTGTCGGTTAACACCGCTTCCTGGATGCGTGATATCCGAAAGGTGAGGGTCATTCTTAGCACGCCGGCCACTACGTACCACACACTGGTTTTGGCCACCAGGCCATAGGGGTCAATCAAACGTTTCACCCACGCGCCGTCGCCGCGACGATAGACAATTCGCACGCGCCGGTTTTGCCACACGGCATCCTGAATGAGGGATAAATAGGGGGCCGGTTCAGCCGGTTGAAACCAGACCGCCGGGTCCAGGTGCAGGCGCTGCCGGGCCAGTTCCGCATCCTGGCGGAACGGCGCGGGCAGCGAGGCCAGCAGTTTGAGCGTGGCGGCTTCCTGGGTTTTGTCGGCGTGCAGGTCGGCAAACAGGCCGGGCACGGTGAACATAAACAGGGCGCGCACTTCTGCGCGGGTGAGGCCGGTTAAATTGGTGCGATAATCATCCAGCAAGGAAATGCCCCCACTGGGGCCACGCTCGGAATAAACCGGCACCCCGGCAATGCTCAGGGCGTCCAAATCGCGGTAAATGGTGCGGGGCGACACTTCCAATTCTTCGGCCAATTCTTCGGCCGTCATCCGGCCCCGGATTTGTAAAAGCATGAGCATGGAAAGCAAGCGATCGGCGCGCATGGTTGGCCCCTTTCCCCAGACCCGGCAGGCGTTAAACCCATAACTTCGGCTCACAAAACCCGTCAAATCTGGCCTCAAAATACTGACACAGGATGTCAGGAATCGTTCCTTATAATAGTAGGAGCGTTGTCGGTAAAACAGGTTCAGGCGGGGTGGACAGTTGAAGATGCTGATTCAACCTCCATTTTACTCATTAAACCAAGATAGCAAAAAATTAAGGAGGTCGTTATGTATCAGGGTAATTTGTAT
>JAFGDY010000137.1 GCA_016931895.1 Anaerolineae bacterium | reverse complement strand
TTTTGAGGCAGGCCATAGTGCCGGGCGGCCTGCTCAAGGGGAAGGTAGGTAGGAATATGGGATGGT
The DNA here is from genome assembly GCA_016931895.1 of Anaerolineae bacterium. Lineage (NCBI taxonomy): Bacteria > Bacillati > Chloroflexota > Anaerolineae > Anaerolineae bacterium. The sequence continues at coordinate 15,585 of JAFGDY010000137.1, read as the reverse complement.
GAGGGCATTAGAAATCTCCTGGGCAAACAAAAAACCCTGCCGAGTTTCGGCAGGGCCTACGCTTTGGTCAACAAACAGCCGCACAGATAGGAGTCATCCGAAACTCCAAAATCCATCTGCCGGGAGTAAATCAATTTCCCCCTCATTTTTGGATGAGGGGTTTGATCCACTGTTCCGGCAGATAAACAAAAGTGGGCGCGACAAGATTCGAACTTGTGACCTCACGGATGTGAACCGTGCGCTCTAACCAGCTGAGCTACGCACCCTAAGGGTGAAAAAAATTATAGCACTATCAGGGTAAAAACGCAAAACTTTCAACAACTGCTTTCCCTCAAGCAGCGCCGATAAAATGCCTGGCAATAGTTTCAGCCTCTTTTGGCTCAAGCCACAACAACGAGTCAAGCTGCACCGCCGCAGCCCCGGCAGCCAAAAAAGCTTGCGCGTCCGCCAACGAATGGATGCCGCCGGCAGCAATAAGGGGCGTCTCAACCAACTCCCCAACAATTTGCAGGGTCCGTAAAACAAGGCTATGCAGGGCCGGGCCATATAAATGGCCGGTCACCATTTTTCCGGTGGGTTGGTATAAAGCTGTGCCTAGCGGCGGCGAACCAAGCACCAACGCATCTGCCGCCGCCCTCACCGCTGCCTCAGCTATTTCTAGGGCTGTAGCCAGGGGCAGTTTGACCAACACCGGCAGCAGACAGCCCTCCCGCACCGCCCGAACCCAGGCGGCAATGTCGCGGGGAGTGGCCAGGAAGGGAATTCCCAATTCGATGGCGGCAACAGCGTCGGTGGTATCCAGAGCGCGAACTGTACGAAATAAGTCATCCGGCTCAGCCGCCGGTAGATGGGCGATGACCGGCACGGCAAAATTGTGCCAGATTTTGCCATATTCACGGATCACTTTTTTGACCCCCGGATTCTGCGCGCCGGTATCAAGCACAAAGCCGGCTGTCGTTTCGACCAGACGGGGTTGGGACGGCCCATGTCGAGGGCGCAGGGTGATAGGATTGGTCACGAACGCCCCAAAAACCGATAGATCTATCAACTGCCGGTACGCCTGACCGTAGCCGACGCAGCCAGCGGCCACCATCACCGGATTTGAGAGGAACAGGCCAATTTTGTGGTCAGGGGCCAGTTCAATCATTCTTTCCCAAACTCCACCATCGTCAGGTCAAAAACCGGGCCGTCAACACAGCTCAACTGAGGGCCGGTGTTTGTTTGAAGGGTGCAACTCAGGCAAACGCCTGCGCCACACAGCAGCGAGTAGGGTTTGATCAACCCAAAAAGATAGTTGGCGGCGGCCCCCAGTCGCGTCTGTTTGGCTTTCCTTTGCAAACTCCGATAAAGGTGTGGTGAGCCAACGGCGCAAACAAGATCGGCCCACACCAGCAAATTTGGCAATAAATCCGCCACCGAACCGCGATGGCCCAGGGAGCCGTCCAGGGTAGCCGCCTGAAATTCCACCACCGGCGGCAAGGCCGACACCGGATATAGGGTTGAGGCCCGACTGGCGCCCAGAGCCAGGGTCACCGCTATTCCGGCTTCAATCGCCCGGCGCATCTGGCCTAACAAGGGAGCAATAGCCTGGCCATCGCTGACCAGCAATAAATTCCGCATTGTCTGGGGTAAGGGAAAACCGCGGCCCAGCGGGCCAATCACGTCCAGCTTATCGCCTGCCTGTCGGGCCAATAACCAGGCCAGGCCCGGATCGGAAACAGGGCGTAACAAAAGGGTTAACTGTTCGTCATCAAGGGCGGCGGGGAAAATAGGACGGCGTAAATAACATGTAAAGCGGTCGGCGCAGCGCAGCAGCAAAAATTGGCCCGGCAGGAGATGAGGGGCCAGGTCGGGCGCGGAGAGGATCAAGCGCCACCAAGCCGGAGCGACGGTTTCTTTGGCCACAATGGCGACTTGGGTTTGAATCACTCCTGCAATTCCACTTCCAGGCCGCCCGTGAGCGTAGCCACAATGTTGTACACCCAACCCGCCAGCAGTATCCCCACTGCCACCAGCAAACCGCCCAGGATAACGCCGATAAGAATGATTAACAAGGCCAACAAAAAACGTTGTTCATCCAGGCGAATTAAAACGGCCAGCACAGATTCCAGCCCCAGCAATTTGGTGAAGTCCATTTCAACCGGGGCCAGGCCGCCCAACAGGTCCAACACGGTGGTTTGCCATTTCTCCAAAAGCTCCCGCAGAACCGTTACTATCTGCACGCTGCCCACGGCGCAAAACAGGCCCGGCGTAACCATGGCCAGGCCGCCCAGCAAGCAGCCAAATTTGGCCAGAGGCAGCAGGTTGATTTTGCGCACTTTATAACGATGAAGTTCTTTCATTTTCATTCGACTTTTTCACTCACAGGCCGGCAATAATCCCCGGCACCTCGGATAAACTCGCGGCCAGCGCATTTGGCCGGAGATGGCGGTGGTCATCATTGGAACGGTGCTCATCCATTGTTGCCAAAATGCCGAACATCCCGGCGTTTTGCGCGCCCAACACGTCGGCGTTGAGGGTATCGCCCACCACCACCATCTGTTTGGCCGGCAGCCCCCAGCGGTTGGCTATCAAATCAAAAGCTTCGCGTTTGGGCTTGCGCCAACCCCATCCCGCCGAACTAAAAGTAGGCGATAGCCAGGGCCGCAGGCCGCCCTTATTGACCAAACGCTGGATAAGGGCGTCATCTGTGGCGTTAGAATAAAGCCCCAACCGATAACCCTGGCTTTTGAGCAATTTCAGAGTATCCACCGTATCGGGATAACTGCGCCAGGCGGTTTCTTCGGGGCCAAAAAATATTTTCAGGGCCGCTTCCAGCAGAGCCTCAGTTGAGGGCGGGGCGTCAATCTTTTGCAGGGCGTTGCGCAAAGACTGCCGGGCCAGCACCTCGGTTTGGGTTTCTCCGGCCCTTTTCCAGCCGGCGGCTCGCTCCGCCAGAAAAGTTTCTACCAGGGCCGGGGCATCCAGTTTGATGTGTTTCTTTTTGAGATACCAGGCGGCCATTGCTGCGGCGCCGGCCCGGTTAAGGCTTTCCCAATCACCCGTAAAGCGCATGAGCGTGTTGCCCAAATCAAAAATGATTCCTTTAACCGCCAATCAAACCTCCTCTAACAAGTTAAAATTATAGGGATGGTTCATAATTCTGTTGACACTTTTTTACCTGATGGCCTTATTCCGCCCCTTGTTTCAGCAAACGGTCTGTATTTTGCAGCGCGGCAATCGAGTTGGCCCCAACGGCAAACATGGCAATTTGTATTTCGGTTTTGGCAATTTCAATTTCATCCAAAACCGCCTGCCGTGATCTGACCGCCGCTTTGAGAAAGGGGCCGGCCATGCCGCCCATCGCCGCGCCCAGGGCGATACATTTGGCTATGTCCAGGCCGTTGCGTAAGCCCCCGCTGGCAATAAGGGGCAGGTGGGGGCCGGCTCGCCGGGCGGCCAACAATGCTTCCGCGGTGGGGACACCCCAGTCAACAAAAGTAGCCGCCACTCGCCGCCGGATTTCGGTATTGGCCCGGTACATTTCAACCTGGCTCCAACTGGTGCCCCCGGCCCCGGCCACGTCAAGGGCCGAAATGCCGGCGTTAGCCAAACGGCGAACGGTGTCCTCTGAAAACCCCCAGCCTACTTCTTTGGCAATGACGGGCACGGAAAGTTTTTGGCACACTGCTTCAATTTTTACCAATAGCCCGCTAAAATTTGGATCGCCTTCGGGCTGCACCGCCTCCTGCAAGGCGTTGAAGTGAAGGATCAAACCATCGGCCTCGAGCATGTCAACGGCTTGTTGGCACTGGCTGGCGGTGTAGCCATAATTGAGCTGCACCGCGCCCAAATTGGCCAGTAACACCGTGGTGGGGGCAATGGGCCGCACCCGGAATGTATCGGCCAGCAGGGGGTCTTCTATGGCTGCGCGTTGAGAACCGACCCCCATGGCAATGCCGGCCATCTCGGCTGCTTCGGCCAGGGTGCGATTGATCAGTTGGGCCTGTTCGGTGCCGCCGGTCATCGAGGAGATGAGCAGGGGGGCTTTAAGTTTTTTGCCTAAAAATGAGAGCGAAAGGTCAACCTCGGCCAGGTTTATCTCCGGCAGAGCTTGGTGTAAAAAATGGTAATTTTCCAGGCCAGTGGTCAACTGCTTAAAATTTACATCTTCTTCCAGATTGATGCGAATATGGTCTGATTTTCTTTGTTCGTGCATGGTGTGTCAGCCTAAGGCGTAACTGTTTAGAAGCAAAGGGGTTATAGATAAGGTTAATGTTTTTGCCTGGGCAGTTTACCAGCGTCCCCGGCCCTAGTCAAACTAATCTATCATCATTCTCGTTTTTCTCGTTCTCAAGCCAGATTTGGGCTCAAACAAGTTTTTGCGACCCATTGGAGGATGAAGTCTATATTGACAGTTTTGGCAGGCGTTGGTAAAATGCATCAAATTTCTGCTTCGCATTAAAGCAAATACAAAATCAATCCCATAAGGAGATATGCGCAAATGAGTCAAGAAGAAATCTTTGAAAAAGTAAAAGAAATCATTGTAGAACAGCTTGGCGCCGACGAAAGCGACGTGACCATGGAGGCCAACTTTCGAGACGACCTGGAAGCCGATTCTCTGGACCTGGTGGAATTGATCATGGCCTTTGAGGAGGAATTTGGCGGGGAGATTTCCGACGAAGAGGCTCAGAAGATCACTACCGTGGGCGAGGCGGTGAGGTATTTATCTGAAAGCAGCTAGGCTTAAGCGGTAATTAAAGCATAATTCTCGCAAAGCCCGTGTCGCGGTAGGTTGGGGTAGTGGCTACGGGCTTTTTTAATTGACGGGTATGGTCAGTGTAGCAATATTGGCCGGCGGGCAGAGCCGGCGGATGAAGCGCGACAAGGCGTTTTTGGAAGTGGGCGGGCAATTGGTGATCGAGCGGATTTTGGCGCGGGTGAAGCCGCTCACGGATGATCTTTGGCTTATTACCAACTCGCCGGAAAAGTACCGACAATTTGGCCACCGGAGCGTGCCCGATATTTACCCCCATCGGGGAGCGCTGGGGGGCATTTATACTGCGCTTAACGCGGCCCGTTATGATTATGTTTTAGTGGTAGCCTGTGATATGCCTTTTTTGCAGGTTGAATTATTGCGCCATCTCCTCCACCTGGCCCCCACCGCCGAAGCGATCATTCCCTTAATGGAACCAAGCCGGCCTGAAACCCTGCACGCTGTTTATAGCCAACGCTGTTTACCGGCTATTCAAACTTGCTTGCAAGCCCGGCGTTTGCGCGTTACTGATTTTTTTGACGACGTATCAGTGCGCCATGTGAAGCGAGACGAAATAGCTAAATTCGACCCCCAATTTCACTCGTTTATCAATATCAATACCCCGGCAGAGTGGCGACAAGCCCAGGCCCTTGCCGCAAAACTACCCCAAATATAGGGTTTCCCTATATTTTATAACGACATAATATCTTAACCGGACGTTGTATATCTTGCCCAAATTATGCTATAATTAGGCTAGGATAGTAGTCCTAATCAATATCCAGCCTATGCAAGAGCGTTTAAATCTATTAAATCGTATCAGCGATGAATTGAATAAGGACCTTGACCCGGACAAAATGTTGCGGCGGGTGCTTGACCTGACCGTGTCTTATCTCAATGCCAGCACCGGCAGCGTGATGTTGTTTGACCAGCAAAATCGGGTGTCTGCCTTTATTTTGCAGCAAGAGGTGAGCAGCGACCGGGCTAACCGGATTGTGGGCAAGGTATTAACGGAAGGTTTTGCCGGTTGGGTTTTAAAACACGGCGAGGGCGGCATTATCTATGATACGCACCAGGATAGCCGCTGGGTGGTTTATGATAACCAGCCCTATGATGTGCGCTCGGTGATTGCTACGCCGCTCAAACGTCGCCAGAGAATTAGGGGGGTTTTAACCCTGGTGCACGACGAGCCTAACAAGTTCAAAGAGGATGAATTACTCTTGGTCAATGCCATTGCCGGTCAGGCGGCCATTGCCCTGGAAAACGCGCAGTTATATAAAGAAACAGAGCAAGAACGGATTAAACTTTCGGCCATCATTAGCAGCACCCAGGATGCCGTGTTGGTGACCTCGTCGGAGAATATTGTCTTGCTCTTGAACCCGGCAGCGCAAGAGATGATGGAGTTGAACGGTTGCCCCTGGGAGAATCGCTCGCTGGCTGAACTAACCAACAATACCGACTTATTGAAGCTTTTTAGCCCTGACTCGCCTGTTACCGGCGAAGTGCTTCTACCTGATGGTCGAACCATGTGGGCCAGCATCACCGACATCCCCGCCCTGGGGCGGGTAACTGTTTTGCGCGACATCAGCGCCTTCAAAGAATTGGATAAAATGAAGCGCGACTTTGTAACGGCCTTTACGCACGATTTGCGCACGCCTCTGGCTACGGTAAAGGGCTACGTAGAGTTGGTGCGGATGGACGGCCCGGTAACGGAACGCCAGGAGGAAGATTTGTTGGGCGTGGCGCGGGCGGCCAATTTGATGAAGGCCCTGATTGAAGACCTGCTGGAATTGAGCCGATTGGAACGATTAGAAGAGCTGGCCCGGGAGGAGATTGACCTGCAAGATACCGTTGAAACCAGCGTTGATGCCATGCGGCCCCTGGCCAGATCAAAGAAAGTTGAGCTGGTCTTGGATACCTCTAAAAATTTGGTCGTTGCCGGCAACAATGTTTTATTGTCCAGGGCCTTCAGCAACTTGTTAGATAATGCCATCAAATATACCCCCCAAAAGGGGCAAATTCGGGTCAAACTTGACCAAAAAGATAATCAGGCTCTGATTTCCGTTATTGACAACGGCCCTGGCATCAGGGCCAAAGATTTGCCCCGGGTTTTTGAAAAGTTCTTTCGCGCCCGGCCTGAGGCGGATGATGAATTGCCGGGCACCGGCTTGGGGTTAGCCATTGTCAAAACCATTACCGAGCAGCATGGCGGCAAGGTGTGGGTTGAGAGCGAACCCAACGTGGGCAGTGTTTTTACCATGGTGCTCCCTCTGCTCAAAAACGGCGAGAAGCCAGGTGGATGTTAAAATCTATCTGTTGCCAAAAGATAAATAACGCCCGCCGGATAATTTGGCGGGCGTTTTGATTCTCTGCCGGGGATGATTTTTTTGATGAGTTTTGGGTTTATGGCAAAAAGGAGGCTTCAAACCAACGAGGGAGGGTCGCCCTCCAATTGTACTGGCGTTTCTAATGATGGTAGAGACGCGGTAGCGCCTGTTTTTAGATGGTCAGAAGCATTAAACTCCAGCCGCCAAAGGGCATAAACCGAGAGCAGAATCAAGCTACCCAGAATGATGTACGCCTGGGTGAGGGAAGCCTGGGTAACAAAAATAGCAATCAACCCCAGCGCCCCGCTGATAACACAGGTGGCCAAGGCAACCGATAATTTGTCCATGCCCAAACGGGCCATACGATGCGTGGTGTGATCTACACCTCCCCGGAAAAAAGAAATACCTCGCCGGGTCCGCGAGATAAGCACCAGTGTTGTATCAAAAATGGGCAGGCCCAAAACAATAATGGGCACCATCCAAGTTATTTGAATTACATTGCTCGGAATCCGGATTTTGATGCCCAAGATGGCCAGCAGGTAGCCCAAAAACAAGGAACCGGCATCACCCATAAAAATGGTGGTTTTAGGCAGGGGCAGGCTGTAGCGGGCAAAGCCCAAACTCGCGCCCAGCACGGCTGCGGCCAAAACCGAGACCAATTGTTGGCCATTTAGAATGGCAATCAACAGAAAAATAGCGCTCGTGGTAACGCTGGTCATAATGGCCACGCCGTCGGCATTGTCTTGATAATTGACGGCATTGGTGATGAACAAAATCCAAAAGGCGGTGATGATAAAATTTATAACCTCGTACCCAAAGGGTATGCTTGGCAGGGGCAACTGCACGCTGACCCCGCTTAAAAATACCAATGGAATGGTGATGAATTGCAGGCCCAACTTGGCCCAGGCCGGCAAGGCCCGTCTATCATCCCATAGGCCAATGGCCGCCATCAAACTTGCGCCCATCACAATGCTGGCAAATTCCTGCAATCTGAACGGATTTCCGGCCAATTGCATTACCAGCACTGTAATCAATAGTAAGGCGATGATGGCGGCGGCGTAAATAGCCAGCCCGCCCAATAACGCCGTGGGTTCAGAATGGGCGCGGTCGGTTTTGGGCACCGCGATAAAGCCTGATTTTAGGGCAATTTTCCTGACCAGGGGGGTTCCCACCCCGGCAAAAAATAGAGCGGTCACAAAAATGAGCATAATGATGGTCATAACCAGCAACCTTCGTCGGTAGGTGAGGCAGTTTCACAAACCCGGTTCGGCGATCTTGGCCAATTTTTCAGAAGTCTCGCGCCAGGTGATTTTGGATAAACCCAATTTTTGGCGCAGGTGGTCGTGGTCCATTCCGTCGCGGTAATCACGCAAAGCCGAGGTCCAGCGCAGCATTTCAAAAGAAACTTGGTTCGCCAAGCCGGCCATTTCGGAAAGATCGGCCAGAACGTATTCCAGGTTCCGGGGCGTACATTCAAATAGATTTTCTTTGGGTTGGTATTTTTCAAGATACTGGTCCAGCACCGGCAATAATTCGGCGTCAAAAGCCAATTTGCGTTCTTTATGCTGCAAGCGGGGATTACTGTAACGAATGAGCACGGTGGGCCGGTTGCCGGAACGATCAATATCGCGCAGGGCAATGCCCACACACTCGGCCTTTTTGATGCCGGTTTGAAAAACCAAGTGCGCCAATAGATAGGGCCGGGGATCGGGCTTTTCACCGTTCAATTTTCTTTCAGCCGCATCTAATAATTTTTCTACCTGCTCGTCTGTAAGATAAAGGGGCAGCGGCGCTTTAACCCTGGTATGCACAATCGCCGCCGATGGATCGTGCGGGATAGCTTGCACGCTGGCCAGCCAGCCAAAAAAATTCTTGAGGGTGGTCACCCGCCGGGCGTAAGATTTAGGGCTGCACGGCACGCCCCGGTAATGCAACAGCCAGGTCAAAAAGTCGTTTAAATCCTTGGTGCCCAACTTGCTAATGATCATACTGCCACTAAAGTATTTTTGCAGCAGCCGCAAATCCCCGGAAAAAGCTTTGATAGTATGTTCCGAAAATCCTTGCCGCACCATATGGTCGTAATAGGCGCTGGCCGCAGTGGCCAGGGACGAGTTGGAATCCACCGATTTTATTTGGGTGAGCGGCGGCCCATATTGCCCTTTTGCGCCCCGTTGAGGGAACAAGGGTATTTGACTATCAGCCATAATTTCGCCTCCTGACTAATCGCTCATTTGTGCGATTGACATAAACAATTATACCGTCTCTCGTTGGGAATGTCAAGGTGTATGCGAAATTTGGGCCTGTCCCCATTTGAGGCGATAGGATGGGGCAGCCCAGCCTAAGCTGAAACAAATCCTCCCACCAACTGAAAAGCTAAAAATATAAGGAGCAGGGTGGCGGTCCATTTAAGCCATTGCCGCGTTTTGTCGCCCGGCCACTGCCTGGTAAAAAAAAGCTCAAGCATGAGCATGATGGCCGTTAACAAAATGTAGGGCAACGAGAAAAAAATAAAACCAAGCATGGCCCAATTTTCAGAATAGCTCCTGTCTAACCAGGCCAGGCAGACAAAATAGGCCGAAATAAACGAACCCAGCCACCAAAGAATATTCAAAGCCAGGAGAAGGATTGTTTTTTGGTAATATAGCCCGACGGCCAACCCGCCCAATGAGCTTAAAACAAACAGCAGAAAAACTGGGATGATCATTTTATCGTTTGCGACTCCCTATTTTTGGATCAGTTTGGGCCTGTTTTTGATTTTATCCGGCGGCGACAGTCATTTTTTGCGGAATCAGGCTATCTTGTGGGAAACGCGTTCGGCTGGCCCCCCCCGGCCCGGCCCAACCGAATAGCTAACTCTTTTTTCAATTGCGCAATTTTTTCTGAGTGGGGTTCCAGTTCTTCGGCCCTGGTCAGGGCCTTTTGGGCCAGGTCGTACCTTTTGATGTTCATATAAGCCACGATCAAGGCGAGGTGGTAGAGGGGATGCCCCGGCTCGGCGGCAATGGCCCGGCGTAAATGGATAACGGCCCGGCCCCACATGCCCTTTTCACTATAATTGCGGCCGCTGATGAAAAATGAAGTATGGCCTTTGACGCCAGGGTCAATGACCAAACGCAGCCGGGTTTCGACAAAGGTGAAATCGTACCACAGGTTCATGGTAATAAATAATTGCGCCGCAGCGATGAGCATAACAACTCCAAAGGCCATCACGATGGGGAGAGAGTAATAAAATAATATCGCTCCCAGCAGGCCCACAATTAGCATAGCCCCACCATTGATCAGGTACAAAATGTGCCCATTTGGCACCCGGAAATATAACAGGAGCATTAGCAGCAACGAATATACCGTGGCGCCCACCCCGCCCCAAAAAGCCCAGGGCGGAAAAAGCGTTAATATGATTTGTTTCAATTCTTCCGGCTGGTCAACTGGCCGGCCAAAATAAGCGGGCAAAAAGGGAAAGGGGCTGGGGAAACCGTTCAATCTGGCAATCAGGGCAAAATAGACCAAACCAAGAGCCAGCAAGATAAAGGCCAGCGTAAACTGGAGAAAAATACCCCGCCACAACCAAACTGTGCGTTCCTCTTTCATCCGCTGGCGAATGATGAGGGCATGGCGGCAGGCAGGACAAACTTTATCCTGGGGCCGGGTTGGCGCGGTGCAATAAGAGCACAGCCAGGGATTGTCAAACTCGTCCGGCTGGTGGGGATATACGGCTTTGATTTCCAGGGGCGGCTCAGGCAGAGGGACAACCTGGGGCGGCGGTTCTTCATCGCCGGGGGCGTAGGTGGGCGCAAAGAGTTTTTCTTGCCTGCTTTTTACCAGGGATAGTTGGTCTTGGGCAAGTTGATTGTGCGGGTCCAGGGTGAGAGCATTTTCCAGGCAGACGATTTTATCTTCCAGGCTGTCAACTACCTGGCTCAACCACAGCCACGCTTCAAGCCGGTTTTCGTCGGCCTGCACCACTTCCGCCAAGAGTTTCCGGGCTTCTTTTTTGCGGCCGGCCTCAGCCGCAGCAATACCCTGCTCTAACTTTTCTTGGAGGTTCATGATTGGCCCCCGTTATGTTTAGGGCTAACTTGTCCGGGTTATGCTCCCGGATTCAGGGCAAAATAGACAATATAAACGGCAATCGAAATAATGGTGTGCAGGGTAAGCACGTTGTTGATGTAGCTTTTTTGGCCAACGGTAATATCCGGCCTCACATAGAGGGGCACAATAAAGGGCGGGGGTAGAATGAACAACGTAAACAAGGCGGCTTCAAAAAACCGGTCAAGCTGCAACAGACCCCGGATCAAAAAGATGTTCAAGAGCAGGGCCAGGGGGATGAGAATAGTCAGGCGGATCGCCACGAGCGGCAGGGCCTCTTTGATTCCGTGACGGTCAAACTTGATGCCATAGCCAACGATGATCAGGATCAGGGGGATGGTCATATTGGCCAAAAATTGCAGGGCGGCCATCAAACCACCGGTGAGGGGCTGTTGGTATAGCCACTCCTGCGCCCCGGCCGCATTGAGCGCAATGCCCGCCACAATGCCTATCACCACCGGCGAGGTGAAAAAAGCTTTGGTCACGCCTCCAAGATTTTGCCCGCCATCTCGTTTCATCAGCAGTAGCGGCAAAAAAACAAACCAGATAAAAATCTCGTGGCCCAGGTCCACCACCGCAATATACCCAATTCTCTCCAGACCGTAGGCGCTGCCAAAGAGGCTGATGCCCAGCATCCCGTATTCAAAGCCGGTGGTCAGGTAAGGAAAGTAGCCGTATTGAATATTGAATTGTTGTTTGATGAATTTTCCCAGCAGAAACAGCAGGATGCAAAGCGTAAACGTAAAGCCAAAAATAACAAAAAAGGCCGATTTAAATTCGACCCCCAGAAAAGAGATGAAAAGAACCGCCGGCAGGGCCAGATTAACCACAATCTTGCGTAAATCCTCTACCGTAGTTTCAAGGAGAAAATTTGACCGGCGGATCCAGTTGCCCAGAAAAATCAGGAGCAGAATGGGCAAAACACGATTGATGATCTCAATGGTCTGGTTCATCGGGTCAGTTTTCCTTTAATGGTTTGGCCCGGCGCATGCTTTGCCGGGTTTGCCACACCACCCGGAAAAAATTTTGGGTGTGGCGGAGGGGATGAATGTGGCTCGACTCACCGGCGTAGATGGTGCTGATAGGCACCCAATCCAGGCTAAAACCGCAGCGGATACAGGTGACAATCATTTCTACCTCAAATTCAAAACCCTGCTCGCGGCTGGTGAGTAAGGCGTCAAGCAGGCGACGGCTGATCAAACGGTAGCCGGATTGGTTGTCCCGGATAGGCTGGCCAATGGCCCAAGAAAAACTCCAGCGCCCCAAAGAGTTGGCCAGACGACGCACCGCCGGCATCTGGCTGAAGTTTCGGGCGCCAATGATGAGGTCGGCATGCCGAACCTGGTAAGCCTCCAGAAATTTGGGGATTTCGGCGGGATCGTGCTGGCCGTCGGCGTCAAGGGTTAGCACAGCCTCAAAATTTTGGTCAATGGCCCAATGGAAGCCGGTGCGCAGGGCAATGCCCTTGCCCTGGTTGGGAGTTTGGCGCAAGGTAATGGCTCCCTGCGCTTCGGCCAGGGCGGCGGTTTCGTCGCCGGAGCCGTCGTCTACCACTAAAACGGGCAGGTGAGCCAGCGCCCCGGTTATTACCGGCGCAATGCGCGGGGCTTCGTTATGGGCAGGGATCAGGGCAAGTATTCTGGGAGTCTGCATACGCAGCCTACTTTTTCATTATTGAGGTTAATTGGGCGCTTGTCTCCTGCCGGATGTCGTCAAAGCCTTCTTGCAGGAGCGGATAGGCCACCCACACGGTACCCAGGCCAAAGGCAAAGCCGGTAAAATTGCGGAGAAAAAGATTGCTCTGATGAGGGCCAATAAATTGCAAATAGCCCAACGCTAACACCCCGCAGCCCAGAAAAACAGCCACCGGCCAGGTGAGTTGTTTTTGGCTCAACAACAAAAGGCCCACCAGGCCCACAACCGCCAGGCCCACAATGGACAAAATGGTTATGGGCACAAACTGGGCCAACTCGCTGGCCAGGCCCATCCCCCCGTCCAGGGCCATGGGCAGCACAAAAAGAGCGTACCATTTAGGTGGTAACGACTTGAGCCGGTGACGCACCAAACCAAAAAAAACGCCCCCTACAAAAATGGTCCCATAAATGGCCATACAGCGATGGCAAAGACAAACCTGCTCCCCGGCAATAAAATAAGTGCGCGAGGGTAGTGAATGGCAGAGCAAGTGATACCACCAATAGATAAAATTGGCGCCGCCCGCCTGGCCGTTGGCCAGCAGCAGCGGGGCCAGAAAAGGCAGACCCACGTAAAGAAAGAAAAATGTATTGGCTGCGGCCAGCCAGTGTTTAGCCAGCCACAACATCCATTTGTTGGCCCACGCGCCTATGGTCTGGCTAATAGTGGGGGTAGGGAAACTTTGGATCAGTTCGCTCATAGATCGGTTTCGGCCATCCGTTTGAGCGCATTCAGGGTAGCCAGGCAATCGCCCAGGGCGCGGTGCCCGCCATCCAGGCGCTGCCATTTAAAACTCTGGCGCCGGTCTGACCATTGACCGCAAAATTCGGCGTAGCGCTGCATGGCACATTCATAACGCTGGCATGGAATCCTTACGGCCGGCAGGGCGTAGAGTTTACGAGTTTGGCGGATCAAGCGGGTGTCGTAAGCCGCATTGTAGATCACAATGCGAGAAGCGCCGCGCAATATTTTGTGAACCTGCTCATCCAGCTCAGCCCAGATAGGGGCCGTAGCCACGTCGGCGGCGGTGAGACCGTGCAGGGCCGAAGCATCCGCCGGTATCCGACCCTTGGGTTTGACCGGGGTGTCCAACAAGGTCCGGCCGGCGGTATCAATAACGGCAATTTCCACAATCTCGGCCTGGTCGTCCAGGCCGGTTGTCTCGGTGTCAAGAATGATGGCTTTTTCATCGGCCAGCACAGTTTTGGCCCATAAAATAGCTTCACGGCGATATTGGGCCAGGAACGAGGCAAGATGGCTCATTGATCTCCTCTAGGCATGGGTGGTGCCATCGGGTAGAATGGCCCCTTTGAGACTTTTTGTTTTGCTGAGTTGTTCGTTGGTGACCATAGCGCCGCTTAGATCGGCCTTGATCAGGTTGGCTCCTTCCAGGTTGCCTTCGTGCAGGTCGGCCACCACCAGCCCGGCGCCGCGTAAAGTGGTTTCAACCAGTTTGGCTTGGCGCAAATTGGCCCGGCGTAAATTGGCATTGCGCAAAGTGGCCTCAAGCAGGTTGGCGTTTTCCAGGTTGGTCTCAGCCAGGTTGGCCCCCAGCAGGTTGGCCCCTTGCAAGGTGCTGTTGGTCAAGTTGGCTTTGCTTAAATCGGCGCCGGTCATATTGGCCTCATTGAGGGTGGTTTCGCTGAGATCAACGCCGCTCAAGTTGGCGTAGCGCAGATCAACACCGGCCAGGTTGACTCCTTTTAACTCGGTGCGGCGCAAATCAAGATGGCGTAAGTCAGGAGTTTCATTTTGATAATGTGCGGTTTCGATAAGCTGGATAACTTCTTCACGTTCCATGATTTATCAGTTTCCCACGTCTGGTTTTGTAAAGTTCTGTTGAGGCCGGAAGAATACACACCGAATATATTGAGAAAGTATAGCATCGAAGGTATTGTCGAGCAATTCTTTGATCAGGGTAAGATGGTCAAACCCATTTGCCTAAAGTGATGGTCAAAACTAAAGGCCTGCTGAATATTTCGCTGTTGGGCCAAGGCCAGGCAGGCGCAGTCGGTATAGCTCCATCCCTTATCGGTGTAACGGCTGAAAATACGCCAGGTTTCTTGTTCCTCAGCTGTTGAAAAAACAACCATTTCCACAAACCGGCTGTTACGCAAACGAATACCCAATTGCAAAGCTACCTGCATCCCCAGCCGCGCCTTTACAGTCGTCATCGCCTCGTCAAAAATGTGGTTAGACACCAGCAAACTGCCAACCGCGGCATACGTTTTTAGAAAAGCCACGGCTTCGGCATGGTGAGGGTCTTTGCGGTCTACCAGGGCATACAGGCCACTGGTGTCAGCGATTGTTTGGGTCATCTTCGGCCACCTTTAATAGGGGGCGATTGCGCCAGTTGGTTTGGTAAATAAACTCGTCGAGATTTTCACTGGTAATGCCATCGTTGGGGCCTTCGGCCAGGCCGATAATGCCCCACAAGGGATCGTCGGTCCAATCTTCGGCCCGGCGACGCTCAATGCCTTCGGTAAGGATTTGCCGTAGCAAAGCCGACATGCTTTCATTTTGACGCTGGGCTTCTGTTGATAGCCATTGATGTTGCCACTCTTCTAAAATTATTTGTACGCGCTTCATGATAGATTCCTTTAGTGTGTATACTGATTATACATATAGTATACATCAATCTATCATTTTTGTCAATAGATTTAATACTACAACGAGACTTCGCTTGAGAAACCCGGCTTTTAGTGCTTGTTGATAGTCCGATTTGGACAATAGTTACCATTTATAACC